>JAZUFP010000215.1:0-1931 GCA_045640765.1 Acutalibacteraceae bacterium | reverse complement strand
ACGATCAGCGCCAGCGCGATCACGGCACCGACCATGAGCAGTACCCCTTTCATGCGTTCAGTATCGAAAACGCCGGAGATCCGGTCAGCGAAGGCATCGAAAGCGCCCGCGTAATCTCCGTCCAAAAGCAGGGGTGTCAATTTTGCGCCGATATCGGAGATATCTTCATCGGTAATGGCATCGATACCCTTTCCGCAGGTGGAGACCCAACTGTTGCCGGTGTGATATACGCCGCCGGTTTCAACATTCACCAACAGCAGAACACCGTCTTTGTTTTTCCCGTAGCCGTAACCGTTACGGTCATAATAAACATCGGCGTATTCCATTCGGTCCATCGGGGAAACGCCGGTCGCCGTTACGACGACGATATCAAATTCATACTTTTCACGCAGACGCGTCAACTTTTCGTTCAGGTGCTGCTCCTGTTCCTCCGAAAGAACGTCGGCCTGATCGGCGACGTAGCAGGCAGAAGACTGTGCCGACACGGGCAGAACCGCCGAAAAGATCAATATCACCACAAAAACCAGGATCATTCCCGTTTTTTTCATATCGGCACCCCCTTATCGAAACAGTACGTTGAGCAGATAACCGATGATCAGCCCGAACGGCACGGAACACGCCGCGGCACGCCACCAGTATTTTCGGTACAACTTCTTATCCATCGGCAGATTTCCGACAAATTTTCCGGTCTGACCGTTCATGGCGAAGGTGTATTTTTCCCCGTTCCAGGTGGTATTCAACAGCCACACGGGCAGTAAAGCGTACCGCGTACCGCCGTTATGCAGGTCAATATACGAATTATCCAGCAGAACGGTATCGTACGGTCCGACAATGGTTTGGCGGAACGCGTCTTCGGTACTGTGCTTCACCCGGACGTTGATTCGGGGAAGATTTTCCTCTGCCGTGACATCGTATTTATCCGCGAAATATCCGGCAAAATACGCGGTGTTGAAATCCACCGCCTCGTCAAAATTGAACGGTTCCAGCGAATCCATCAGGTCATCCGCCATTTTGGAAGAAGCATCGACCGGAATGTTTTTGAAAGCGACGTCGCCTTCCCGGTAGATGGCAAAATGTTTGGTTTCGGTATAATTATACTTACCGGTTGACCAACAGCGCGTTCGGGTGGCGGAATACTTTACACTGCCGGAAACGTCGGCGTCAAAAAGCCAGAATGGGACGTAAATACCCTTGATCTCATCAATATGATTCTGACTTTTAAAAACCTTCGGCAGCAGTTTCTTTCCGTCAAGATGCTTTTGCAGTGCCTCTTTCGCGGCTTTTTTATCCAGCTTGAACGGAATAACGAGATCCGGCTTCAAAATGCCGGAAAACCGGTCGCTGACAACAATCGGACTGCCGCAGAACGGACAACTGGACGCGCCCATGTTTTCGTCACCGATGATTTCACCGCCGCAGGAATTGCAGATATACGACCGCATACCGGCAGATTCGTTTTCGTTCCATTCCCCGTTCATCGCGGTGTCCCAGTTCTCCATGGTATCTTCACCGGCAATGATATCGGCGGTTTCCGCCAGTTCGTTCAGCATTTCGACATCGAATTCGGTATCGCAATACGGGCATTTCAGTTTTTGCGTGCCGGCGTCAAAGGCGATCGCGCCGCCACAGCACGGACATTTATATTCCTGGATCACAGACAAAACGATTTCCCTCCCAAAAAAGAGATATGAAACATGAATCGGTTTTACAGTTTGTCGTTATCGTCAAAGACATCGCCGCATTCCGGGCAGAATTTCGGCGGATTTTTAGGGTCTTCCGGTTGCCATCCGCATTTATCGCAACGGTATAACGGTGCGCCTTCCGGCTTTTTAGCACCGCAGTTCTGGCAGAATTTGCCCTGGTTTACCGCACCGCAGGAGCAGGTCCAACCGTTATTTTCGGGTTTCGGGCTGCCGCATTCCGGGCAGAAT
>JAZUFP010000214.1:0-3753 GCA_045640765.1 Acutalibacteraceae bacterium | reverse complement strand
GCTCCGATCGGACTTCGGCAGCGGAACCATACCGATTTCGTCTCCCATGGTATTGTAGTAGTCATAGTTACCGATGGCGTTGACCGGTCTTTCGATCAGCATGGCGGTGCCGCGTTTGCCGAACTCCTTATAGCCGCCTTCCAGTTTCAGACTGGAATTCGCGTACATATCGTGGATGAGCTGCAAGCCCTTCATGCCGGCTTCGGAATCGATAGTGACCTTCCACTTGTTACCGGGTTTTTCGGTAATGGCCTGTTCGCCGAAAAGGGCGAGGAACAACGACGGGTTCCAGCACATGGCGCCGTAGGTCTTGACGGTTTTTCCGTCCGACTCGAACTGTACGCACTTTTTGGCCACGCGTTTAAACGCGTCAACGTCCCACTTGCCTTTTTTATAAAGGGTGTAGGGATCTTCCGCGCCGACTTCGTCGAGGTAGGTCTTATTGTACCAAACGAAATAGTTATCGTTCAACGGCGAAGACCACGAAATACCGTAGATTTTACCGTTGAAAGTGAAGGGTTCAAAGCATTCGCCGTTATCCCAAACCGGATCGTTGACAGCCAGATAATCATTCAACGGCGTTGCAAGGTTGGTGTACGCGTAACGCAGCATATTGGTATCGGCAACGTGGGCAACATCAGGCGGATTGCCCGATGCCACCATGGTTGCGACCATGTTCGGAAGCGCGGTATTGGCAAAAACCTGATATTTCACGTTAATGCCCCATTTTTCCTTCAACATTTTAATGGCGTACTCTTCCTGCGGATATACGTCTTCGCTGCCCTTGACGTAGGTCAGGGTGGTCCCTTTCAAAGAGGCCTTCGCAAAGAGTTCTTCCTGCGGTGACAGTTCCTTGGCGTCGATCAGACCTTCATCGGCCTTATCGGTTGCTTTGACGACCTTCTTGGTGATCTTCTTGGTGGTTTTTTTGTTGATCTTCTTATTGGATCCGATTTGCTTGTCGCTTGTGTCTCCGGACTTCGTATCGGTATTTGATTCCGTTTTGGTTTCCGTTCCGGTTTTGGTTTTGTTTTCGGTTTCAGTCTCATCCTGCGTTTTGGTTTTTGTCTGAGCGGCAGAAACATCATCAACATCTTCATAAACGGAATATTCTTCCCATTCATCTTCCTGGGACTTGCATCCCGCGATGCCAAGCACCATCAGCGCCGACATCACGAGCGCAAGTATTCTTATCAATTTTTTCATAAAAATTTTCTCCTATTGATCAGTCAATCGTAAAGGTATGCAGAATATTGCATCCGTTTTCATAGTTAATATTGTTGTCCAGACGGGCTCTCTGTCCAAAACTGTTTTCGAGGATGAAAGCAATTTTGTATTCACCGGCGGAAAGCGGCAGATTCAGACTGTCCGAAATCGTATATTCGGAATCGGAAGCGTACCACTTATTCGGTTCGCCGACGTTGACCTTGGAAACGATCTTGCCCGAACTGTTAACGATCGCCAGATAGCTCTTGAGGTTGAACGCCGCCGAGAAACCGTAATTCTTGATTCCCAGCGTGACGTTGACTTTGTTTTCACCGCTGTTTACGACCGTCATTCCGGTTGCGGAAAGGTGATAACCCAGATAGTCGCGGATATAGTCAAAAGCGTTTCTTGAAACGGTATTTCCTTTGGCATCGGCGAAATAGGTCGGCGTGACCCGCGCACCGTTTTCCGCCAGAACGGAAGCCGTAACATTGGTATCCTTCCAGGAATACATGACGGTATTTTCAAGCGGGATATGCAAAGCCTGGAACAGGGTCATACAATCCGCGTAACCGTGATCCATACTGAACGTCGTCAGGTGAAGTTCCGCCATTGCCCGGATCGCGGAAATTGCATCGACCGTGGTAACGTCGTTTTCGTGGACCTGTTCAAACCAACGGGTCGTGAACAGTTCACCGTCGGCGATCGCCGTGCGCGCGTTGGCGGCAGTCGTCCAGTCGGCAGTGCCGGGGCGGAACTTGCCCTGTCCCATATCGACATTGCCGTAATCGCAACCGAAGAACGCGTCCTGAGAATAACCGATCCGCGATTCGTCCAGACCGACCACGTTGCCGAAGAAAGCATTTTTCAAGGTCGGGGTACGGAGGATCAGATAGGTCGATTCGGGCAGATTGTCCCAAACCTTTTGCGCGATCTCGGTCTTTTCCGGACTGCGATTGAACCAATCGTACCGATCCAGTACCGGCTTGATGTTGGCACCTTCGCCGTAAGAACCGACCAGACCGAAGTCCACCGCGTAGATGATATCCTTATATTCATTCCAAAGGGCGGCATAGGTATCAATATGGCTTAAAATAACATCCTTGGAAGCACCGTTCACCTCATCGGTCGTTCCCTCCTGATAATAGGCACGGAATTCAACTTTAAGGCCCTTTTCACGCATGACATCCAGCACCCAGCGCATCCAGTTGACAGCCGCTTCCGGGATCACAGAAGTCGTGTGAAAGTTCTTCATCTGGAAGTACACACGGACGACCGTGATCGTTTCGCCGCCGATACCTTCCATGCTCGGTCCGAACGTCCAGTCGAGATGATCTTTGACGTTCCCGTAGGTTCGATACGCGTAACTCGGGTCATTCAGTTGTTCAAGCGTCGGGACCGACAGGGTGATTTCGCCTCTGTAACCTCTGTCCGGATTGGCATTCAGCAGATTCGTGTAATCGCCCGACAGCGTTTCAAAGGACTTTTCGACCTCATCAAACGTGACGACAACGTCAATGCCCAGCAGTTTTTTCTTCATTGCCACGACGTCATCGGAATCAACGTCACCGTTTTTGTCAACATCCGCATTCGCGGCGATTTCAATACCGGCCAGCGCCTTTTCCAGACGGACCAGGTCGCGGACATCGATAACATCGTCATAGTTGACGTCGTACTGTTTTACAAAGAGCGAAACCTTTGCGTTTCCGTCAAGACGGATCTTATCAAGTGATGCCTCTCCCTCATTGATCACCATGAAATCGGAAAGGGAAAGTTCATGTGCCTTGCCTTCCAACAGACCGATCTTAATGCGGTCAATATTAGTGCCGGTAAAGACAGAAGCCGGAATTCTGACCCAGCCGTCAAAGCCGTCGGTCAGTTCGATTTCACCGTAAGCGGACTCCACCTCGGTCCATTCGCCGTCTTTATCGAGCAGATAATAGTTGAAAGATTCAGGCATTTTGTTATTATCTGCAAGAGCCAGATAGAAGACCGCGGCGGTTTCCGCCTTCGCGTAGAACATGATACCGTCGTTTGCGTCAAGCACCGGCGCACCTGTAACAGGCGCGAAAGCGCTCAGCGAGTCGATCGACGCGTCGGTGGAAATATAACCGCTGTCAATATACATCGTGATTTCTTCAAGTTGCGGCAAACTGCCGGGGGTAACGACCTCGGCATTGCCGTTTATACCGACGAACTCGCCGTTGGTCAGCGTGCTCTTGAGCGCGTATGCGTTTGTGGTCAAGTCCACGGTCGCGAATTCGCCGACATCCATTGTGCCGTAGTCACCGCCCAGATGACGCGGATAAAGTTTGATCTTTTGCACTTCACCGGCCAGGGAAACGGAAGCGTAATTCAGGAAGTTTTTGCAGGGGATGCGGACCCAACCGTCAAAGCCGGCGGGAATATCCATGTAACCGTAGTTGCAGCCCGTAATAGCGACCGTGGTACCCTGTGTCCAGTTATCGGATTCACCGTCAAGCAGGTAATAATCCCTACCGGAAGTCAGGTTGACCCAGATGCCGCCGTCGGTGATCATGCTCATCT
>JAZUFP010000213.1:0-3424 GCA_045640765.1 Acutalibacteraceae bacterium | reverse complement strand
CAGTATAAAGGCTTTGTTTCAAGTTCCAAGAAAACATTAAAAAGTATTCTTGTAAGTGGTTTAACTAAATTTCAGATTTTTGATTTGGAATCTGTGAAGAGACTTACCTGTATAGATGATATGGATTTTGAGCATTTTGCAGATAAAATCAGCGTTTGCTGAACTGCGGTGCACGACGTGCGCCTTTGAGACCGTATTTCTTTCTTTCCTTCATACGCGGATCGCGGGTGAGGAAGCCGGCCTTTTTCAGTTCCGGACGAAGTTCGGCGTCGGCCTGCAGCAAAGCGCGGGCAACACCGTGGCGGATCGCGCCGGCTTGGCCGGTCACACCGCCGCCTTCAACGCGGCAGACAATGTCGAACTTGTCGGCGTTGTCGGTCAGCGTCAACGGCTGACGAACGATAACTTTCAGGGTTTCAAGACCGAAATAATCGTCGATATCGCGGTCATTGATGGTGATTTTACCGGTGCCGTTGTAGACACGTACACGGGCGACAGAACTTTTTCTTCTGCCGGTGCCGTAGAAATAGGGCTTACCTTCAAACATAATTCCTGTCTCCCTTCTTAATAGTCAAGCTTTTCGGGCTTCTGCGCGACCTGAGCGTAATTTTCGCCGGCATAGATATGCAGACGGGTCAGCGCTTTGCGGCCGATGGTGGTATCCGGGACCATGCCCTTGACCGCCAGTTCCATTGCCAGTTCCGGACGGGTAGCCATCAGGGTCTTATACTGAACTTCTTTCAGACCGCCGATGTAGCCGGTGTGACGGCGATAATACTTGTCTTCCAGTTTCTTACCGGTCAATACTGCCTTTTCAGCGTTGATGACAACGACGTGATCGCCGCAGTCAACGTGGGGGGTAAATTCGGGTTTGCCTTTTCCGCGAAGCAGATCGGCAACCTTGACGGCGGTACGGCCAAGCGGCTTACCGGCGGCGTCAATAATATACCATTTACGCTGAATTTCAGCAGGTTTTGCCATAAATGTAGACATCATTCAAAACCTCCAAAAAATTTGTTTTTTAATCAGCCCGATTATAATACCACAAGTTGGTACCCTTGTCAACACTATTTTTAGTAAATTTTAATTTATAAATCACAATCTCTGTTTTTCTCGTGTTTTCTCGTGTTTTCTCTTAAATGCTCACTTGTCATTTTTAAAATTTTCGCGTAAAAAAGCCCCGTTTCGCAAAACGGGGCGCAGTTTTTTTAAATGTTGTAAAACAATTATTGTGCCGAATAATATCCGATCGAATAGCAAAGATTTGAAAAACCCGATATTAATAAAATCATACCGCCAATAAATTCAAATATACCGCCTATAATTAAAAATATTTTATTGTCTGGTACTGCTTTGCCGATGGCAATAAAAATTGCACCAATCGCTCCAAGTAATATTGCAATAAGATATTGTACCATAGTATACTCACCTCTTTATTTTAACGAGCTTTGTATTAATAACCTAAATCTGTATAAACCTTTAATCATTATACTGTAAATAAACTATTTGCCTGCTATATCTCCACCTTTTCTCGATTTTTACGATTGAATATCTGCTTTTATCACCCCCTACTGCATTATACATTTATATAAGTATATACTTATATAGCGGAATTGTCAAGCAAATATATATTTAATAGAATGTATAAGGGTGATGAAAATGATAAGAATATGTCTCGATAATAAATTAAATGCGTTAAATATTTCAAGATACGAATTAGCAAAACAGACCGGCATAAGATACCAGATTATTGATAACTATTACAAGAATAAAGTGATTCGATATGACAGTTTTGTTCTGGACAAAATTTGTTCGGCGCTTAATTGTGGTATTTCTGACGTAATTGAATATATTCCCGATAAAAAATGAACCGCCGTAGAATTTCTGCGGCGGTTCATTTTTCGCTTACAGCGAAATACGTGAAATTTCGGTGTAAGCGGCAAGGCTGAAAGCGGCGGCCAAAACGTCGTCAATCACATAAAGATAACTGCCGATGATAATGCCGCGGGGCGCATTTTACCGGTTAATACGGGAAATTTCGCTGTAACGGGCCGTGTCATAAACGGTGATGCTGTCCCCCCGGGTCAGGTACAGGCAGTCCCCGATATAAATGCCGCGCACGTCGGAATCGTTCCCGGTCGGGATCGACGCCAGCTGCCGGAATCCGTTTTCGGTGTCGAAGACCCGGTAATAGGAATTATCGTCACAGTAACACTGGAACGCGACGATACCGCGTTCGGCATCGACAACGCAGGCCTTGTGGTCGTAAAGCGCGCTGGAATGATAAGCGTCCTCCACCCGAATCTTGCCGTATTCGGTCACATTGGCGGGATCGCGGATATCAAACATGGAAAGTTTGATGCAGTCGGCGGCGCCGTCTTCCACGTCCGCGTCCATGCCGATCCCCAGCAGTTTCCCGTCACCGAACGGGAACAGGAAATCGGAAAATCCGGGGATTTTGAGTTTTCCGATGATTTTCGGATTTTCGGGATCGGACAAATCCGCGCTGAACAGCGGATCTGTTTCACGGAAAGTTACAAAGTAGGCGGTTTTTCCCATAAACCGCACGGAATAGACCCGTTCGCCGGGGGCGAGGTTGTCAATACAGCCCAGTACCCTGAAATTTTTATTCAGTACGGTCAGCTTGGCGTGGGTGGTGTCCCGCGCGATCAGATCGGAATCGGTGCGCTCGGTTTCAAATTCCCGGACGGTGGTCACAAAGCGGAACGTGCCGTTGTATTCATCCATTGAAAACTGATTCAACAGTGTACCGTCGATTTTTCCGGTCGCCGTTTCGGTGACGTCGCCGTCATTCAGCGTAAAGCAGGTCAGCAGGGTGGAACTTTGAGCGGTCTCTTTCTCATAGTAGCATGGGCGCGCCAGCACCAGATATCCGGTACTGCAATAAACGGTACCGCCTCCGCCCAGCACGGCCGTGTCGGAAACCGTTTTTGCCGTCTTGGTGTCAAACGCGGCGATCACGGTATAGTCGGGACGCAGGTCGTCAAAGGGATAAATACGGATGCGATCGGCTTTGACGGGCTCCATGGCATCGTTGCAGCCAACGGAAGGCACAAAGGTTTCGGGATCGTTTTTTTGAATGTCGCCGTAAACGGTATGATCGGTGATCATATACAGCGTGTCGCCGATCATACGGGAATCAAACAGGTGACCGCTTTGATTGCAGGTGCCGACTTTGCTGATCTTCGCGGGATCGCTGATATCATAAATGACCGCGCCGGAAAGGGAAAGCAGCTTTCTTTGGGAACCGTACAAAAAGTTGTTGTGTTTGGTGCAAAGAACGACCAGCCGGCTTTCAGTCAGATACAGATCGGTGATATACTGGTCGTATTTTTTGTTTCCGCCGATCTTCAATTCCTTATGTAAACGGGATTTTTTTCCGTCGGCGGCAAAAATGCGAACC
>JAZUFP010000212.1:0-2982 GCA_045640765.1 Acutalibacteraceae bacterium | reverse complement strand
GTGGAGGCGTACCCGCCGATTTTAATGGTATCCCCGAAGCAGGCGCGCAGATGACGGGAAGCGACGGCATACAGATCGTAATACTGCTCCGCCGTTCCCTTCCACATATTGTTCAGGGCAATTTCTTCCTCGTTATCCGGCTCGTTCCAGATCTCCCAATAGGTGATGCCCATGTGATAACCGTTTGCCCAGCCCTCGTTATAGTGCCGGATAACGTGTTCGCAAATTCTTGCCCACTTGGCAAAATCCGCGGGCGGGAAAATACGGTATGACTTGATCGCGTGCGCGTTTTCGATCGTAACACCCAGGCGGAAATACGGTTCTACCCCGTTCCCCGCCAATGCTTCCAGTAATTTATCGGTAAAGGTAAAATCATAGGATTCCGGATCGTTTTCGTCGGCATCAAAATCACGGAACAGATTCGGGATATCGACATATACACTGTCGCCGTACGATCCGCCCACGTCGTGCAGACGGGAATAAGGAATATTCGCCTCTTTCAGATAGCGGATCCCACTGACGTCAATACCGTCAAACAAGAGCGAAAACGGCGGTTGTCCGACCCCGTGCATCGGTTTAATCTTTCCGGTATTCTTTGCAAAATCAACAGTAATTTTCATGATCAAAGCCCTTTCCATTTGACGTGTTTTTCCCATTGTATCATGCTTAATAACCGCTGTCAACGAATAAAACCGTTTTTTACCGTAACGTTCGTCCGCCCTTATAACAACCATTCAAAAAAATAGCCGTTAATTTTCGAAACAGTCATAAGTTTCAAGAATGTGTTTTCCCGTACTGTACATAAATTTTTCAATTTCTCTCTGCAAAAACAAAGTCGGTTCATATAATTTTGTTTTTTCCGTAAACTCGACCCGGTTTCCAAACCAGGACTTTGCCGAACGCAGCGCCGAACCGCTTTCAAAGGTCAGCGGTCCTTTGAAACCGATTTTTTTTACAGCGCACATAACTTCGTCGACGTTCATGGTTCCCATAAACGGGATCAAATGCTCGTCCTGCGTTCCGCGGTTGTCATTAAAGTGTATCGCGTACATTTCTTTTCCGAGTGCCGTTATTTCATCATATTGCGGACCTTCAACATTGGCATGCCCCGTATCCCAGCAGGCGTGGAACAGCGGATGATTCACATATTCCGCAAATTCTCTGGTATCCTTGCCGGTAAAAAGAAAATACCAGTTAGGCATATTGGCCCGTGTCGTATTCTCGCACAGAACGTTAACGTTATATTTTTCCATCGCGGGGAACAGTTCTTCACAGAACTTTTTGTTTTCGATAAACCATTGTTCCTTATCCGTATATTTTGTTCCGTAACCGGAATGTACCACAATGTTCGGAATCCCGAGCATTCCGCAGATCTCAATGGAACGTATCGTTTTCCAAAGAGCTTCCCGATAACCTTCTTCGCCGTCTAAATTATTGGTATTCGGTGAATGTGCCTGGACGAAGTCGACTCCGTTTTCCGCCGCATAGTTCACTAAATCCTCAACCACTTTTTTCCAGTTGTCATTATAGAATAATTCATCACTCTTTTTTACGTTATACATTGAAAGATCGATATGCCGAAAGCCCGAGTCGGTAACATATTTTACTTTTTCCAAATAGCTGTCGGAAAATCGGTCAAAATCATTTGTCGTTGTTGCTAATTTCATTTCTGTATTCTTCTTTCATAAGTTTTTCTGCCAAAATAATTATTCGATTACAATATTGTCACAGAATTCATTCGTTTTGATTTCATACTGCGATTTATCAAAAATTTTAATTCCGTTAACGAATATATTTTTTAATATAATATCGGACGTTTTATGCAAGGCATCATATCCGCCGAAAATAAAAAGCGGCTTTTTGGCGGATAAAATACAGATATTTTCAAAAGTAATATTTGTGTTTTTGCCTCTTCTCTTTCCCTTTGCGGAATATTCCTCGTGATAAACCACTTCGACCGAAATCATCGGCGGCATATATTCCGTTCCCACATTAACATATATGTCGGCATCCCGATTCTGTATCATCGGAGTTAAAAGTTCTTCATCCACCTCAATATTGATATTTTTATATACAACATCGTGAACGGCGGCATAATCAACATTCATACAGTCCAGCACGGGGCCTGTAGCATGAATGACGTCGCAGTTTTCAAAAATGATGTCACATATTTCCTCTGCCCGAGTCTCTGCACCGATTTCAAGGCATTTTCCCCAGTCATTCCACAGAACACAGTTTTTTATCAAAACATTTTTGAATACATCATAACTCTTGCCGTTTCGGTACATGGCGCCGCGGACGGCCTCTTCCACATCACCGTCATAGTAACAGTCAAATCCCTTTACACAAATGCAGTCGTCAAACGTTCTGATAAAACAATTATCGATCAGGACGTTTTCGCAGTTATGCATATCGATCCCGTCCGAATTATATCGCCAGCAACCGAGGATCTTCACATTACTGATATTCAAATTTTTGCACCCGATCGGACGGATGTTATAAATCAGCGAATCTCTGATTGTGATACCGTCGATTTCTACGTTGTTGCAGTATTCCAGCTGGATGGTATGCTGCCGTTTTGCATTGTTTACCGCAGCGGTATTTCCTTCCGCATTCGTTTCAAACGTTATGATTTCCTTATTTTTGCTGTTATCAAGAATTCCTTTCCCGATTATTCTGATATTGTCCGCATCGATCGCACTGACGCAGCCATATACAACCGCACCTTCGTCGATAAAAAGCGTTTGAGAACTTTTCAGCTGAATCGTGCCTGCCGTGTGTTCGCCGGCGCCAAAATAGATCGTGTTTTCATCGATTTCCGGTACATCCGCCGAAACGGGGTCAACAAAAATATGTAACGCGTTTTTTCTGCCAAATGGTTCTACCGTAAAATACGCCGGTTTATCCAGTGAAAACGATATTTTTTTATCACAGATATTTGGCATGATGTGAAGACTTTGCGGACGTATTTTCACCGAAGTA
>JAZUFP010000211.1:0-10584 GCA_045640765.1 Acutalibacteraceae bacterium | reverse complement strand
AAAAGGGAGTGTTTATATGAAAAAAGCAATTTTGGATTTAACCGGATGTAAATACTGGCACGAATTGCATCAAAGAATACAAGATTCATTAGAGTTTCCAGATTATTACGGAAAAAACTTAGATGCTTTTTGGGATTGTATTAATCGTGGCTGTGATATAAATTTTGTAACTATCAAAGGCACTTCTAAGGTTTCCGAAGACTTAAAACAGATAGTAGAAAAAATATTGTCAATGTTTGAGGAAAACAAGCAATATTGGATAAACAGCGATTGCCCATTTGATTATGAAATTATAGATTAAAGAAACAACCGACAAAACTGAATATTTTTATGGAGAACGGCAAGACATTTTTACTTGCCGTTCTCCTGCTTTTTATGACGCATCTTTTAATTTGTTTTCACTTGCCGCACTTTATGCCGTTTCCGGCATATTTCCGGTGAATGATCCGCCGGGATCATCCGCTGAAAGATGTCGGTGAATGTCGCATTGTTTATCGTTATAATATTCTTGAAATCCGAAAACGGAAGGAGTATTATAACAAGTGGATTTTAGTTTAAGCAATTTTTTATCGGGACTGTGGGGCGAACCTTACGATTGGGTTAAGTGGGTGCACAGAAATTTAAGTGATAACCACTGTCCCGAATGCCTGATGCTTGACGGTTGTTTTTTCAAAGGTGATAACCACCCACCGCATCCTCACCATTCGTTTTGCCACTGCGTTTTGGAAAATATTTCGCAAAATGAAGTCAAATCACAGGCGACAACTTTTGCTGCTTATCAAAAATTCGATCCATACCTATTTGACCCTGAAGATTTTTATAAACATGGCAAAAACAAAGCATTTGAAAGTTGGGGTTATTCAATTAATGATTCAAATTGGTTAAAAAACGAATTTGAAAAGCAGGCATTACAAAAATATATTTTGGGCGATTACAAATTGGGAAAATTAGACGAGCACGGTCAACGACTAAGTATCGAAATCAAAATACCACGAAAAGATAAAGAAGGTTCTGTATCTTTTACTACCGGTTGGATGGTTTGTCCAAACGGTAAAATCAAACTTAATACACCTTTAGGAGGTAAATAATATGAAATATCTTGATTGCGTAGAAGTAATAGTTGAAAAAGATAAATATGCAAAAGAAGGCGTTCACAAAGGAATGCAGGGAGTTATTTGGCTCGAGGACTCTATAGACGGAGCTTGGGATGTTTATTTTTCTCAGTATGGTGAAAAACCCGACATTGCAGAAATATCCATAAAAGAAGAAGATTTAAAGCTGTTGCCTAACGGGATGGATGCCAGAGTTAACGAAAGAATCAAAGCCGAATTTGGTGATTGATAATGTGTGTTGATTTGATTTGAGATTATAAATAAAAAACCAACGACAAAACTTATTATCTTACGGAGAACGGCAAGGTGTTTTTCTTGCCGTTCTCCTGTTTTTCTATGATGCCTCTTTTAATTTATTTTCATTTGCAACACCCTGTGCTGTTTCCAGCATATTTTCGGCAAAGATGGCGTAACCCGTAGTTGGGTCATCTACAAGTACATGAGTTATCGCCCCGATTAATCGCCCATTTTGCAAGACAGGACTACCACTCAGGAGTGTTGTCAATAAGGGACAACACTATTTTGTTTACTAAACCTATCAATTATTTTATACTTTATCTACATATTAAATTTCAAGAAAACAACCTATGACTACTTTTCAATAATCATAGGTTGTTTTTATGTTACTATTATAATTATTTTTCAAAAATGTTTAATGCATATTCAAGATAACTTGATAATTCTTTGCTTTTCCCCATTAAGTACTCGGCAATGTGCTCATTATTGATATGTGTTTCGGCAGTAAGCATTTTTTCTTCAAATAATCTATTGTCCTTTTCTTTGCTTCTCATATTATATTTATCTCTACCATAATTCATCAAAGCAAATAAACTTATTTGGTCTTCTCTCGAAAAACTATTTAGATACTGCAATAGTGCTTTCTTTTTCGGACCGTATTCTAATTTTTCGTTTCTTGTTTCGTTTAAAGAATCGTTATTATCAAATATTATTTTCTCCAAAATTTCTTTTGTAATCATAATTTCATTACCATTTTCTATCTTCATAAGGCGTATCTTCAACACCGTTTGATTGTAAGCTTTCAACCATACGGTCAAGTTTGCCTTTCCACATCTTCTTAAACCATTCGGTATTTCCAAACCATTTAACAAGGGTGGGGCTAATTGCGTAATAGGTATGGATAAACGCTCTGCCATACCAAGTTTCAGCAAGAGTATAGTCACGATAACGGCGCAGAGTCCAAACCTGAGGACAATCGTAAGAGCCATAAACAGCGGTAGCAACATAGCAGCCACTTTCAGCCGGTGCAGCTCCTCGTTTGGCATTGGGGAATTTAGCTTTTATCATTCGTGCAATTTCATAATCCGTGTCTTTGTTGTATAAATCAATTCCACCTGTGTTTTTAACATCAATCTTCGCCCCGTTATCTAACAATAATTTTGCAATTTTTCTTGCCGCCCCAACATTTGCCTCACCAGGGTTTTTTCTGCATACAAGCCATAAAGCAGTGGCATTATTTGTTTTTGCATCAACATCAGCACCAACTTCTACCAGATATTTTGTTGCTTCATAGTCATAATGTGCGGAAGCTACCATCAATAGCGTGATATTGCTTTCATGGCATTTATAGTTGATAATATAAGTTAGAGCATCTTTTTCTTTAGCATCCAACGCTGTGTACTGTGTTGCTTTTCTTAATTGTGCCAAAGCATTTTTCTCGCCTCTTTTTGCATCACAGATTGCCAAAGCTTCGCCTGCATAACCAACAGGTGATTTGGGGTTCTTCTTTGTATATTCATCAAAGTAGCCCAAAGCAAAGTTTGGATAACCGTTTTGCAATGTTTCGTAAGCCTTGTTTAAAACATCCTCTTTGGATAAATCCTTACATTGCTCTATAATAATGTTACCTATTGAATCCAAATATTCTTCAAGAACCCCGTCTATCATATTGTATGTAACATCCAATGAGTCATTCTCAATAATCTGATTACGGTCTACAACATTACCATAACCGTTTTTTGTTACATAATTAGCCAAATGAGTAGTCGGAACAATTGTGCCATTTTTCAGTCCTTTAATGTCATCCATTATTTCGAATAACAATTTATGATGTTCTTCGTTTTCGTTATCATAGTTGTCATCAATTATGGATACACTTTTTATTAAAACATTGAAAGTAGCTTGTCTTTTCTCTCGAGTATTTGCTTCTAATAAGGCTTGTTTTGCTTGTGCAAACGTACTGTAAAAAATTGCCTCAATATTAGTAGGATCGTTTTGCTCAACCATATTATAATATTTTTCGGTCTCCGCCCAGTCTTCTTTTTGTTTAGCGCGGCGGGCATTTTGTAAATATCTTTCTACAAAAGCAGTGTTGTCTACCTTTACGGTACCTTGAACATCAACAGTACCTTCGATCATCATTTTCTTTGCTTCTTCGATAGAATATTTCATTCCACAGTTCTGACAAACGAAAACCCCGTCTTGTTTGATTAGTTCTGTGCCTCCGCACATTTCACAAGTTAACTGTTTCATAATGACACATCCTTACTTTGTTTTTTCATACATCGCAGAATTGTTTTCAGCTTTTCCACAATATTCTACATTTTCCAATAAGTTAATTGATTTCTTAAAATATCTACCGAATCCTAATTTGTCACCTTTTGGTAAACTGTTCCAATCGGTACCATTAAATAATTGCTTAACTAAAAAATTTGTACCAATTGGTAATTCTTCTATTTTCGCTTTTGCAATTTCAAGTAGTTTATCGTATTCCACTAAATTACCTCACTTTAATATCTTTACTTTACTATTTCTTTCGGTAAGAAGTGCATCTATCTCACCGATTAAAACTGTTTTGTTATTTGAACTTTTAAATTCGGTAATTTTTTCTGCTATTTTTTCTTCAATAGGTTTAAGTTGTTCATTACTCATCGGATCGCTGAATCTTATTTTTTCCGCCAAATCATCAAGCATTTTTTTCGTTTCTGTATCACTTTCGGCATTTGCCATAAGTTCAACATCACACTGTATCAAACGAATGAAATCAACTTTCGATTTTACCTTTTCTTCAACACGGTTTATTTCATCTCTTGCCGTTTGCGATGAAATCATCAGTACGGAAAATATACCGAGAATCAAAGCAGAAACAATTATCGAAACGAAACTCTCCACTTCGACAAAACGGAATATAACAGTTGAAAGCGATTGAATGATTAAATAGGTTGTACCGATATGAACGATCGGTATTCCCAAAAACTTACTTTTAATTGATTCTCCGTTTTTGAAACCAATATTCCAAATCAGTATTTGTGCCGCAAACGCAAGTGCAGTAAATCCGTATGAAATCCAAAATGCAGATGATTTTTCTGTTGGAATTACAAGTAAAACCGTTGTGATTGCAACAAATGTAATCAGGAGAATGAAGAAACCTCTTGTTTTATTCTTCATCATTATTCACCCCTCTTTGTTCCGCACTTCGGACAAAACTTGCCGGGCTTTTGAAATTTGAAGCCACATTTTGAGCAAATATCGGCCACCTCTTGCTTTGCACCGCAATTATCACAAAATGCCGCACTGGGTGTTAATTCCGCTCCGCATTGGTCACAATACTTTGCAACTTGTCCCTGCGGCTCGGCATTCATTCTGGCAAATGCACCACCGATTGCATTATTAACCGCACCGCCGACAGTACTACCGACACCTGCCATCATACCGAGTCCGATACCCATTCCTGCAAAATTCCCGGCGCCGCCTTCGTTTTTGGCGGCACCTTCGGCAACATCAAATCCACGTTCTTGTGCATAGGTATATCCCTCTTGCTGTCGCTTTGTTGCTTGTGCTTTAGAATCAATTACGGTTTTTTGTGCTTCGGTTTCGGCATCAATTACCGCCGTTTGCTGACGGAGTTTTGCTTCGGCTATATCCGCATACTGACGGAAATGTAATTCCTTAAACTTTTCGTATTGAGAATCGCCGTCCGGTTTTACTACCGTTGTGACAAAGAACTTTTTAAGATTGACACCGTATTCAAGAAAATCCGGTTCAAGTTTTGTTTTTATTGCTGCCGAAAAATCCTCAAGCCGTTCGTCAATTTCAAAAATATTGATATTGCTTGTTTTCATTTCCTGTGCTATGTAAGTTTTTACTCGTGTCATAAGGAAAGCACGGAAATATGTTGCAATCTGCGACTGTTCTAATACTCTTTCTGTTCCGACAATCTTTACAAGCAGTTTTCTTGAATCTGCAACAGACAGTGCCATTTCACCGGAAGCCCCTATTGAAATCGGGAATCCGTATGTTGGTTCAACATACTGTACCTTGCTATTTGTTCCCCAACCGATTGCCATCTGCTCGGTTTTATTGATAAAATATACTTCGCAATGAAACGGTGTAACACCGCCGGTAGGGATGCATGTTATTCTGCGAAGCAAAGGGATGTTTTCTGTTTCAAGTGTGTGCCGGCCGGGGCCAAACATATCAAGCGCCTGACCGTTCATAAACAAAATAGCTTCTTGGCTCTCATGAACAATCAATTGTGAGGTTGTGTTAAAGTCCTCACATGGATGTTTCCAAATGAAAGTCGAATTGTCGCCTTCATATTTAATAATGTCGGCTATAGGCATATTATACCCCCCCCATATTTGCGTAAATTCTTATCTTTAACACAATTTTACACAAGATATATGTTAATGTCAAGAATAAATCCAATCTTTAACATATTTTTGAGGTGAAATTGTTGAAAATTTACGATTTTGACGGGAAAAAGAATATTTGTGGCGAACGAGTGCACGAAGCACGGTGTAAAATGCGACTTACCCAAAGCGATTTAGCCGCAAGATTGCAAATCAACGGTATAATCATTGAAAGGGACAGCATTTCACGAATAGAAATCGGAACACGATTTGTTGCCGATTACGAAATAAGAGAACTTGCAAAAATATTAAATGTAAGTATAAATTGGCTTTTAGGTATAGAATAACGGCAGAGGATTATCCCCTGCCGTTTGCTTTTTTCGGGACGATGTGGGCATCGTCCCCTACGGTATATCAATATTGCTTTCGTAGGGGCGGCTGCCCACATCCGCCCGTTTTTTTATACCATTTTACACTTTTTACGATGCATCTTTTAATTTATTTTCACTTGCGACGCCCTGTGCCGTTTTAAGCATATTCTCCGCAAAGATGGCATAACCGGTGGTGGGGTCGTCGACCAAAACGTGCGTAATTGCCCCAATCAGCTTGCCGTTCTGGATGATCGGTGAGCCACTCATTCCCTGCACGATACCGCCCGTTTTTTTCAGCAGTTCCGGATCGGTGACGGTCACGGTCATATTCCGGGTGGCGCTGCGGTAGTCGGAACTGCGCTTTTTGACGGTACAGCGGTACAGTTTCGGCGTATCGCCGTCAACGGTGCAGAGGATCTGCGCTTTGCCGTTACGCACTTCCTGCTTCAACGCCACTTCGGTCAGGGTGCTTACCGGAATGTTCCCTTTGGCTGTGCCGAAAATGCCGCTGTCGGAATTGGCGGTAATGGATGCCAGCGTTTCGTTGCCCAAATTACCTTTCAGTTCACCGGGTTCGCCGTTTTTTCCTTTGCGCACGCCGACGATTTTCGCCGTGACCATTTCGCCCGAATCGACCGTCATCAGCGTGCCGGTATCGTCGTCGCAGATGCCGTGCCCCAGTCCGCAGACCGCTTTGCCGGATGGGCTGTAAAAGGTCAGCGTGCCGATGCCGGCGGTACTGTCACGTACCCACAGACCGATGCAGTAGGCGCTTTTTTCCTGCGAAAAAGCCGGCGTTACGGTGCGGTATTGCTTTTTCCCGCTGCGCAGTATTTCCAGACGGATGGGTTTTCCGCCGCTGTCCGCGACGATGGCGGAAAGGTCTTCGTTGCAGTTGATCGGGGCGCCGTTCGCGGTGCGGATATAATCCCCCGTGCGCAGACCTGCCGATTTTGCAGGACTGCGTTTGCCGTCGGCGGTCTCGACCGATCCCAGCTCGATCACCAGTACCCCTTCGGTGTAAAGTTTGATACCGAACGGCTGTCCCAGAACGGCAACGTGCATTTCATCGACCACTTCGATCCGCACGCTGGAAAAGGGGATAATACCAAACATTTTTAAATCCACGTCAAAAGCGGAACCGCCGCTGCCGCCGGTTTGCGCCTGTGATAATACCGAGCCGCCCGATTCCGCGGTAACGGGGACGGGTGTGTTCAGATCCGGCAGTTTTCCCCGTTCGATCTTGTAATTTTTGCCGACGGTACTGCTAAGATAACCGATCATGGAAAAGATGGTGATATCCAGCGCGAAAACGGTTATAAACAGTATTTTTACGGCTGTTTTCAGTTTTTTCATGCGTATCACTTCCGGGATTATTTTGCCCGGCGCGGCAATGAAAAAACAGCAAAAATATTTCCTGCGCTTTCCTTGAAAAATAATATACCGTTATAGGATATTGCTGTTTTTTTTAAGTATAAAATAATTGACAAAAACGGCATTTCAATTTATAATAATAAGATAAAATGATGTGAAAAATAGATACCGTCCACTTGGCGGTGTTTAATTTTCTGTGTGAAGGAGGAATCGTTTTGGAAGAGAAAATTTTGGAACTGATCGAGGGGAAAAAATTCGGGTTATTAAAAGAACTGCTTTCCGAAATGGAACCTGCCGATATCGCGCAGATTTTTGAAGAGGTGGAAGAACGGGAACTGCCCGTTCTGTTCCGTATTCTGCCCAAAGAACTGGCGGCGGAAGTATTCGTTGAAATGGACAGCGATATGCAGCAGCTGCTGATCGAAGCGTTTAGCGATACCGAACTGCGAAACGTTATGGACGAACTGTTCATGGACGATACGGTCGATATCATCGATGAAATGCCCGCCACGGTGGCAAAGCGTATTTTGCGGCAGACCGACGCGAAGACGCGAAAGGTCATCAACCAACTGCTGGCCTATCCGGACGACAGCGCCGGCAGCATCATGACGACCGAGTATATCGACCTGAAAAAAAGTATGACGGTGGACGAGGCGTTCGACCGCATCCGCAAGATCGGGTTTGATACCGAAACGATTTACGCCTGCTACGTGACCGATCGCAGTCGCCGGCTGATCGGGGTGGTCTCGGTCAAAGACCTGCTTCTGAATCCCAAAGAGCGTGTGATCGATGATATCATGGACGAAAACGTCCTGTTTGCCAATACTTTGGACGACCAGGAAGAGGTCGCCGGTATGTTTGAAAAGTACGACGTGCTGGCATTGCCCGTGGTCGACAAAGAACAGCGCCTGGTCGGCATCGTCACGGTTGACGACGCGATCGACGTCATGCAGGAAGAGGTCACGGAAGATATCGAAAAGATGGCGGCGATCCTGCCGACCGATCACAGTTATTTCAAAACCGGCGTATTTGAAACCTTCCGCGCCCGTATTCCGTGGTTGCTTTTGCTGATGGTTTCCGCCACCTTTACCGGCGCCATTATTTCGGGATTCGAGGAAAAACTGACCAAGATCGCCATTCTGATCGCCTTTATCCCGATGCTGATGGATACCGGCGGAAATTCGGGCGGTCAGTCTTCGGTGACCGTCATTCGTGCCATTTCGCTGGGGGATATCGAGTTCGGTGATATTTTCCGCGTGATATGGAAAGAATTGCGCGTTTCGCTGATCTGTGCCGGAACGCTGGCAGTCGTGAACGCAATCAAACTGTATCTGGTGGATTATCTGCTGTTGAATTCCTTTAACGGTATGCAGTTGGGACAGGCCATGCTGGTGGTCGCCACGGTTTGCGTAACGCTGTTCTTTACGGTCGTCGTCGCGAAACTGGTCGGCTGTTTATTGCCGATTCTGGCGAAAAAGATCGGGTTCGACCCGGCGGTCATGGCAAGTCCGTTTATCACAACGATCGTGGACGCCATTTCACTGTTGATCTACATTGCGGTCGCCGGGGTGTTCTTAGGTGCGTTTATGTGATGAAAGTTTTATTTGAAGATTCGCAGATCATCGTTGTGATCAAACCGCAGGGCGTTCTTTCACAAAGCGACGCCAACGGGCGGGAAAGCATGGTGGAACTGCTGACCGCGTCGGTCGGCTCGCCGGTTTACCCGGTGCACCGGCTGGACCGCACAACGCTGGGGCTGATGGTTTTTGCCAAAACACCGTCTGCCGCGGCGGAACTTTCCCGACAAATCGCGTCCGGTCAGATGACGAAAAAATATATTGCCGCGGTACACGGAACGGCCACGCCGCCGGCAGGGGATATGACGGACCTGCTGTATTTTGACCGCCGAAAGAACAAATCCTTTGTTGTCCGACGGGAACGCGCCGGGGTCAAAAAAGCGGTTCTGCACTATGAAACGCTGACGGCTTCGTCTGATTTTTCGGTACTGGAAATCACGCTTGAAACCGGACGGACGCACCAGATCCGTGTGCAGTGCGCCTCCCGCGGGATGCCGCTTTGGGGGGATCACCGCTACGGCGCGAAGGACGATTTTCCGGAAATCGCGCTTTGCGCGCATACCCTTTCTTTCCGTCATCCGCAAACCGCCGAAGACCTGACATTTCAAATGAACGGAACGGATGAATTTGAAGAATTCCGCAGGCGGTTTTCTGTTATGAAAGAATAAAATTCCCGATGGATCTCCATCGGGAATTTTTTATAAATGAAATATATTCCGCAGAATACCGAACACGATCAGAATGACCACAAGAATGATCTGAACGACCGTTTCGGCCTTGACCGCGCGGTATTTTCCGTAGCGGACATAGCAGTAGGTATATCTGACGAAAAAGACCAGTAAAAGCGGCAGCATACAAAATATAACCGGATTATAGTAAAATGCCGTTGAAAAATCGAACTGCATTAAGTGTAAACACATTCTGCTGACACCGCATCCCGGACATTTCAATCCTGTTATCAGATGAAACACGCAGGGGATGGTCCATCCGGTTTTAGAAGTAAAAACGGCATAGGAAAATCCGATGATCAGTACCAGTCCAACCGTCTGTACGGCCTTTGCCAGACGGGCCTTCATATCAGAGAGCGGCAACTTTGTTCAAATCGTTCTGGATCAGGCAGTAAACAACGATGCCTAAACCGAAAATGGCAAGAAGCAGATACAAAATGGAGGAGCTGCCGGGCGCTTCACCGATCATGGCCTTGATTTTTTCGGATTTTTCACCGGCTTTGTACAGCCAGAACCAGCTGTAGATCCCGCAGGTGATGATCGAAAGCAGCAGTACCATGCCGGCGCCCTGATCCCCGGGTTGCGGAGCGGCGGTGTTCAGGTCGTTGACCAGACAGAAATACCAGTAAAGACCGTAGATCCCGCAGGTAATGATTGAAAGAATGATGCAGGTGACGATTTCCCGTTTCTTGATCGGGAAAGTAACCGTTCCCACCGTCGGGGTGTACTGTGCCTGTGGGGTGCTGTTTACAGCCGCGCCGCATTGAGGGCAGACGTTTGCGCTGTCGTCTATCGGCGTGCCGCAGTTTTGACAAAAAGCCATGTTTTGTTCC
>JAZUFP010000210.1:0-4283 GCA_045640765.1 Acutalibacteraceae bacterium | reverse complement strand
ATAACTTTCCAAAATCAGCGTCGCCGCGACCGCGTCCACGGCGGCTTTGCGCTTTTTACCGTAGGTCCCGGCGGCATCCAGTGCCGTATAGGCGGCAACGGTGGTACAGCGTTCGTCCCACAGCACCGTTTCAATACCGCTTTTTTCACTGAGCTTCTGCGCGAGTTCGGTACACTCTTCGGCGCGGAAACCCGAACTGCCGTCCATATTCCGCGGCAGACCGACCACGATCCGTTCGGCGCCGTATTCTTTGGCGCGGGCGCATAAGTTTTCGATCAGCCGATCGGGATGATATTCGGTGATCACGGTTTTCGGAAAGGCAAAACCGGTTGCGGTATCGCCCGTGGCAATGCCGGTACGTACCTTTCCGGCGTCAACAGCCATAATGATCATTTTTCCGCCCTCCCGATAAACGCCGAAAGGCGGTTGCGCTTGGGCAGTAACGCTTCCGGTACGTGGGAAGTGTCGTTGCAGTACAGCACCGTCGGCGTACCGTTGTCGTCAAACAGGATCTTGCTGACGGCGGTGTTCTCACTCCACGCGGTATCTTTCAGTTTGGTAATATCGTCATACAGCAACCGGCATATAAGACAGCGGATCAGACCGCCGTGCGTTGCCGCCGCGACGGTTTTGCCGGGGTTATCGTGAACGATCTGCAACAGGGCGTTCCAGCCGCGTTCGTAAGCGTGGCGCATACTTTCCCCGTTGGGCGCCGTGAAATCTTCGGGATGATGATCCCAGATTTCCGCCAGCACGGGGTCATTCCCGAAACAGTCCGAAAAAGGTTTTCCGTCAAAATCGCCGGCGTCCAGTTCGGTCAGTCCGTCGATCGGTTCGACCGGCAGATTCTTGTCTTCGGCGACCGCCAGCGCGGTTTTTCGCGCGCGGATCAGCGGACTGGCATAGACCCGTTCCAGCGGAATGTCCCGAAAGCGGCTTTTTAAGCAGGATAACTGTTTCGCGCCCGTTTCGCTGATATCGCAATCGGTCAGCCCCAGAAACAGTCTTTTGGCATTTCCGGCGGCTTCGCAGTGCCGGATCAGATATAATGTAGTCATTTTTGCATCCTCCGTATCCGATAAGTTATATACAGTATACCACGGCCGGCGCGGTTTTCAAAGAAAATTATAGTTTGATAATGATCGGCATGATCCCGTTCGGTTCCAGATCAATAACGGCATAGGAATCGGCGCCGTTCCGTGATTCTCCGCAGGATCCCGGATTCACACAGGTCACACCGTCTTCATATAATATACCGGCAACGTGCGTGTGACCGTACAGCGCTATTTTGCAGTTCCGGTCCGCCGCCGCGCGGATCAGCCGTTCGGTGCCGTACTTGACCCCGTAGGTATGGCCGTGCGTAAAGAAAATGCCGGTGTCGTTCAGCCGTTCCATATCGGCGTTCGGCTCAAACGAGGCAAAATCGCAGTTGCCCGAAACAGTATGAAAGATCCGATCGGGAAACATCGGTTTCAATTCTTCGAGATCACGCAGAACGTCCCCCAAAAAGAAAACGTGTTTCGCGGTCGGCTGTGCTTCGATGGCACGCCTTGCCAAAGCAACGTGCCGGTGGGTGTCGGAAAGAATCATAATACGCATAACGTCCCTCATATCCTGCCGGAATATTTCATAGAATTATTATAACTGAAACAAGGGGAGATTGCAATGGAAAATCCGTCGGTTAATCCGAAAAAACTGGGTGACGCGCTGTCCCGCGCCGCTAACGGGAAATTTGACCGGGAAAGTATTCGCGCCGCGCAAAACGGGGATCCGTCGGCGCTTTTGTCTGCGCTGGATCAAAAAGACCGCCAAAAGATCAACCGTCTTCTGAATGATGAAAAAGCATTGAAAAAACTGCTTTCGGATGAACAGACCCGTAAACTGCTTCGGGAACTGTCGGGCAACGGTCATGGATGATTTCAACGAGAAACTGACCGAAATTCTGAATGATCCGAAAAGTATGGAAAAGGTGCGGCAGATGGCGGAAAACCTGCTGGGCGACGGGGAAGAGGACCGATCTGCGGATCTGCCCGACCCGGAGGAGTTGAATTCAGTCGTGTCATTGCTTACCCGGTTCAAGTCCTGCGGAAATGACGCGCGCACCGGTTTGCTGGTCGCGCTGAAACCGCATTTGGGCGCCGAGCGGCAGGCAAAGGTCGATACGGCGATCAAATTATTGAAACTGATCGAACTGCTGCCGTATCTGAAAGAAAGCGGATTACTGAATCTGTAAAGGGGAGAAACGGTATGGCGTCGGATAACGCTGAATTTTTGCGTGAACAACAGCGCGCGGTGGAACGAATGCGGGAAATGCATCAGAAAAGCGGCGCCTATCCGCTGCCGCGCCGCCCCGCCGGGAAAGCCCCCGGAAATCCATATCCGGCGGGCGGATCGGACGGGACGTTCCCACCGCTGCCCGAACGGCTGAAAAAGGATCCCGACATGGCGCTGATCGGTGGATTATTGCTTCTTTTATGGAGCGAAAACGCGGATCGGAAACTGTTGCTGGCACTGCTGTATATCCTGCTGTAATAATATGCAGAATTTGTCGAAAATGCAATTTTTACTCTTGAAAAAATGTGTTATGTAAACTCGGACAACCCTGTGGTTATTCCACTTATCCACCGAGAAATCCACAAAATCCGGGCGTAAAAATTTGGATTTTGCGTGATTTTTCGTTCCAAACGGTGGATAACACTGTTGAAAAGTGGAATAAATTTTCGCTCGTTTGTAAAATGAATATTAAATTATGTTAAACGAAAATCGTAGAAAGAAATCCGTTTTATATTTGTTGATTTTGTCCATTGACAAAGAAAAAGGAAGCAAAAAAATAAAAAAAGATGGAAATCAAACGCAAAATCGTGTATAATAAAAAACAACGGAAAACGAAAGTAAGATTTAGGTGCTGTATGTCTGAATTTTTGAATAATAAAGATTATAATGAATATTTCCGAAAAGTGGAACGCGAACTGAAAGATCCGCCGCCTCCGCGCGAAAAACGGCCCCGTCTGTCGGAAGCCGAACGAAAAAAGCGTCAGTTCCGGTCGTGGTGTGTGATCGGCGCCGCGCTGTTGGTCATAGCCGCCGTGCTGGCCGGGATCGTTTTCGGCGTGATCGCGCTGGTGCGATCGTTGTCGGCAAAGGATACGCCGTCCCCGAAGAAAACGCCGTCGGTCGCGGTTCAGCAGGTAATGCCGGACGTTCCCGAAACCGCCATGCCGGTCCGGGCATTGTGGGAACGGACGGATCAGACCGTGAAGTTTGACGGAAAATTCAAGTGCAAAAACGGTATCGTCATTGATCTGACGACCCGTCAGATCGTTGCCGCCCGTCGGGAAAACCAGCGCGTTTCCCCGGCGTCCACGACCAAGGTGATGACCGCTTTGGTGGCGACCGAACTGATCTCGGATTATGACGATACTTTTACCATGACACAGAAAATCGCTGACGATACCTATATGGCGCAGGCGACCAACGCCGGATTTGCCGTAGGCGAAAAGGTGACCATGACCGATCTTTTGTACGGCTGTATTCTGCCGTCGGGCGCGGATGCGACCATCGCCCTGACCGAAGCACTGTGCGGCTCGGAACGGGCATTCGTTCAGAAAATGAACGAAAAGGCGGCGGCGTTGGGTCTGGAAAATACCCATTTCACCAATGCCTGCGGTCTGTATGATAAGGATCATTATTCCACCGTGGCGGACATGGCGGTGATCACCGAAGCGGCATTGCAGAATCCGCTGTTGAAAAAGATCATGTCCACGGTCGATTACACGACCGCCTCCACCAAAAAACACCCGGACGGGATCCCGCTGACCGGCACGCTGTTCAGCTATATGTACGGCACCGAGCCGAAGGGCGCGACGATCCTTGCCGGCAAAACGGGATTTGTCAACGAATCGGGTTACTGTTTCACGACTTACGGGGAAACCGACGGCGGCAAGCCGTATCTTCTGGTGGTCTTCGGCGGCAGGGGAAGATGGAAATCGGTTTTTGAACTGATCGATCTGTATTCCGCTTATGTAAAAGATTAAAAAGGCACGGAAAAGCGAAATTTCGTTTTTCCGTGTCTTTTTTGAAAAAAAGTAAAAAAGGTGTTGACAAACGCCGATAAATTTTATATAATAATCGGGCACAATTCAATAACGAGGTGTGGCTCAGTTTGGTAGAGCGCTGCGTTCGGGACGCAGAGGCCGCAGGTTCAAATCCTGTCACCTCGACTGATTAAAATCCTTGAAAAGATTATCTTTTCAGGGTTTTTTTTATCGCCGTCACCACAAAAA
>JAZUFP010000209.1:0-3187 GCA_045640765.1 Acutalibacteraceae bacterium | reverse complement strand
CATCGCTCCGACTATTGCCGGGCGACCGGAGCCACCACCAGCACGTGGCTTCGCCACTTGCTGTTTTATAACTGTCTCTCGTATATGCCCCCTTTGCCTTTGCATAAGCAGTCGGGGCATATTTGCGTGATTTATCGGTCTTAAAATACTTTTTCGCTTCTGTGATGCTGAGCAAAAACACTTTGTCTTTGGTCGCTTTCCCCGGATTTGTTCTATATTCCGGATTCTTATCGGCGGACACAGATACGGAAGAAATCAACTCTTGATGTTTCGCACCGAACGCGGCATTCAAAAAGCTGTCGTTCAGCCATTGGCGAAGCGAACATTTTTCCCAAGTCACGTTAAGATATCGTGACCATTCATTCTTGACCCAAACAGCGGTGAAATACTCCGCCTTTGAGCCGACAACGAGCATTACTTTGGCACTATTGAGTGCCGCAAAGATATACGGTTCGTATTCCTGACCGAGTTTATCTTCCAGCGTGATCGCCGCATAAAAAACCTTAAAACCTTCTTGCGTCAACTGATAGTAAATATCATTTGCTATCACGCTGTCCTGCGTACGTTTTCCGTTTTCGTCAGTTTCTTTGTAACAAATGAAAACGTCAAACGGCTTTTCGTCCTTTACAATGGCAAGAATATCTTTTTGAATGCGGTCGATTTCTTTTGCCTCGGCTTCATAAAGTTCACGCTGTGCCGCATCGCCGTTTTCCAGCGCCGCCTTGTAATCCTCATCGGCAAGAATGGCCTCGAAAGAGGTGCGGTGGCAGGTGGGTACACGCGTGTACGTCTTCGGATCTTCTACGTATTCAATTCCGTACTTGCAAAGGTAAAACAAACCTCCCTTGCGTTACAAAGCAAGGGAGGTTTGTTTTGGTCCGGAATAAACGGTTCCGCTTCTTTTTAACCCCTTAAATCAGGGGTATTCAGCGGATCTCTTTCCCCGTACGGATGTAATGACCTTCCTGAACGGCGGCAACTGTTGCGGCACCGCAAGTCAGAACGATCAGGATCGCAACCGGCCGTCGCGGTAATTGACCGATACAAATCGGGATCGCGAACAGAAGAACACCGCATATTTTGTTGATGACTGTATGTTCGGAAATAAACCGTTTATGAATAACGAATCCGCTGATCATGTTGGCGCATTTAATGACTGCGATGCAGATGATCCAGACGATCAGCCATGCCGGAATATATATCGCCCGCACGGTTTTTATTATAACGACCGCCGCAAAGACGATATCCGCGACCGTATCCGGCCGCGCGCCGAACTTTGTTTCTTTTCCGAAACGCCTTGCAACGATCCCGTCAAGTAGGTCACTGATGCCGCCCGGGATATACAGCGCATAAAACCGTGTTGAAAATGTCGGGCAAAAAATCAAAGCCAATGCGCAAACAACTCTGATGCCTGTTATCACGTTTGCCACATTCAATACCCTTTCACATTTTTTTGCGAAACAAATCCGTTTTTCTTTCACGCGAACATTCAGCCCTGCGCGGGCAAATCGATTTACCGTTTTTACGCTTCGGCGATCTCCCGCGCGAATAAATACGTGCCTGCCGTCCATCCGAGCATGGGCGGCATTTCGTATTCGTTGGCGGCGTTGACGGTGCCGTCCTCTACGTTGTACTTTTCCCAAAGCGTGCCGGTGCGGGCAAAATTCCGTTCGACCGTTTCAGCGTACTTTCGGGCAATGCGTTTGGCGTCGTCTGTAAAACCGTAATTCAAAAGTCCTTTTATGGCTACGAAATGAAGCGGCGCCCAGCCGTTGGGGGCATTCCACTGATACCGCCCCGGAATATCGTTTTCGGCGCAGGTGTATAAGCCGTGTTCCGTTTCCAAAGCCGCCAACAGCTTTTGACGGCTTTTTCGGGCCTCTTCTTCTGTGGCAAGACCGACAAACAGCGGATAAAATGACGCCGCCGAGCATACGGGACTGAATTTGTTTTTCTTGAAATTATAATCGGTGAAAATGCCGTCTGCTTCGTTCCACAGCAACTTTTGGATGCGCCGCTTACGCAAGGCGGCTTTTTCTTCCCATTCGGTACGATCAAGCCCCAGTTCCGAACGGAAAAAGGCAATGTTCTTTTCCATTGCGTACAGAAGACTGTTTAAGTCCACTTGTATGTAATGAAACGCTTCAAATTCCCAGCGGGGCGTAAAGTCCCAGCCGCTTTCGGCGGTGGCGTTGAAATGCTCGATCTGTAACGCCGCCGTTTCGATCGGTGCTTTGAAACCGAGCCGTTCTTCCAGCGCCTGTTCCGATCCTTCCCAGCCGGGGGATTCCGGATTGTAACCGTAACGGTTCAATCCCGTTTCGGTTATGCGGCGTGTGCTCCAGAACGCGTACTCTTTTTCAAGACCCGCTTCGGCCTTTTTCAGCCATTCCTTATCCGCACCGGCGGCATAAACGTCCTGTACCATTAAGGATAAAAACGGCGGTTGTGATGACCGCAGAAAATAGGTGCGGTTGCCGTTGGGCATATAGCCGTATTTGTTGATCAGATACAGCATATTGTCTACGTTATTGCGTGCTTGTTCCACATTGCCGCAGCGGATCAGCCCGGCGTTGGTAAAGTAGGTGTCCCAGTAGTACATTTCCTGAAAAGCACCGTCGATGCACGGAACGGTATAAGGATAGGGCAGACCGATCAATGTGCCGTCATCCCGGGTGTGCGCGCGAACACACTTGTCAAAATTATTATGGATAAACTTTATAAGATCGTTTTTTTGCATGGTCATCACCTTCAACAAAATTATAACAAAGACCGGAATTTGTGTCAATGATATATCATTGACGAAGAAACCCGAAAAGGAATCGTCAAACGAAAAAAGGTGTTGAATTGGTATATATAAATACCAAGGATACAGCCAATACCGTTCAACAGTTAAAAGAAATATCCGATGGTGGTTTTGACGACGTATTTATCATGGTTCCGGTTCCGGCCCTGTTTACCATGGCGGAAGCAATTTGCCGGGAAGACGGATGCGTAAATTTCTTTGCCGGTCCTGCCGATCATGAATTGGCGGGTTCAATAAACCTTTACCGTATTCATTATGACGGGATCCATGTGGTGGGAACCGCCGGCAGCATTCCGGAAGATACGGTTGATACGATCCATTTGATAGAGCAGAGATACCCGTCCGTCCGTTTTTAACGGCGCGTTTGACTATTATACCCTT
>JAZUFP010000208.1:0-3121 GCA_045640765.1 Acutalibacteraceae bacterium | reverse complement strand
ACACAACAAAATTCGCAGTCTCCTGCGGTTTGTACTAATTTTATCATACGTTTTCGTAAAATGCAAGAGAAAAAATAAAATATTATTAATTTTTTTTTGAAAAATTGTGGTCTTGTTGGCACATTGCACAACAGAATGTGGTTGGAAATGACAAAAGGGTGAGAAGAGGGGGGATACCCGGGCGGTTATCACCGTCATCCTATTATAATGGTAATAATTCCGGATTTATTTGTCGTTTTCCTTTGCGGTATTGACGGAAGCAATCAAAATGCGACGAATCGTTCCGCAGTGTTTATTAAGTTCTTTCGCGATGGCTGAGTCAAAAAGCGCTGCCTTTTGAAACAATTCGATCCAATATTCCGTTTCATAACATTCTTTCAAAGCAATTTGCCGTTTTGCTTTCGCAAAACCGTCCTTTTCGAATCTCTTTCCGCCCGATGAAAAAACACAGCCCCCGACTTTGTGGGAACTGTGTTTTTTGGCGGAGATGGAGAGATTCGGACTCTCGAACTGTTTGTAGCAGTTACACGATTTCCAATCGTGCGCCCTCAACCGGACTAGGCGACATCTCCGAATCGTATTTCCGATATCCTGTATCGGTTGACTTATCTATTATAAGAAATAGGTATCCACTTGTCAAGTGTTTTTTCGCCTTTCGGCAAAAATCATCCGTCCCGACGAATTCCGTCGGGACGGAAATCTTTTGAAGAAATTTAGTCCACACATCATCGCAGGGGATCCCTGCGCGACGGCGGCACATCCGCCGCCAATGGAAAATGTGAGGGCTAAAAACGAGAAATTAAATCAACTCGATGATAGCCATTTCAGCAGCATCGCCGCGACGCGGACCGGTCTTGGTGATGCGGCAGTAACCGCCGTTCACCTCAGCGTACTTGGGAGCGATCTCATTATACAGTTTGGTAACGACATCTTCCTTCGTGATGAACGCCAACGCCTGACGTCTGCTTGCCAAGGTGTTCTGCTTTGCGAGTGTAATATATTTCTCAGTCATAGCGCGAACCTCTTTGGCGCGGGTAACGGTGGTTTCGATCTTGCCGTTTTCCAGCAGGAACGTGACCATGCCGCGCAGCATAGAAGTTCTGTGATCGCTTGTTCTTCCGAGTTTACGAGTTCCCGGCATTTATATTCACTCCTTTTAGTTCTTGGAATCCCTTAATCGCTTTCCTTTTTGAGGGTGAAACCAAACGAATCCAGTTTCGCAATAACCTCTTCCAAGGACTTGCGTCCAAGGTTGCGGACCTTCATCATATCCTCTTCGGACTTATTGATCAGGTCTTCAACAGTATTGATACCCGCGCGTTTCAAGCAGTTGAAGCTGCGGACGGACAGATCCAATTCGTCGATCGTAAGATCGAGAATCTTTTCTTTGACCGTGTCGCTCTTTTCCGACATGATGCTTGCGGATTCTCCGACGCCTTCGGTCAAGCCGACGAACAGCTCGAAGTGTTCCACCAGGATCTTCGCGGAAAGCGAAACCGCTTCATTCGCGCGCATGGAACCGTCAGTCCAGACTTCCAACGTCAGTTCGCACTTGTCCAGAGACTGGCCGGTGCGGATGTTGGTCGCCGTGGGATTGACTTTCAGTACCGGCGAATAGATCGAATCGATCGGGATCACGCCGATGACTTCTTTTTCAGGTTTGTTCTGATCAGCGGGAACGTACCCTCTGCCCTTATCCAGCGTCATTTCCATATTGAGGCGTGCGCCCTTATCCAGCGTCGCGATATGCAGATCCGGATTGATGATCTCAACTTCGGAATCGATCTTGATATCGGCGGCGGTGACTTCGCAGGGGCCTTCGGCTTCAATATAGATCTTTTTCGCGGACTCGGAATACAGTTTGGCGACCAGACCTTTGAGGTTCAAAATGATTTCGGTGACGTCTTCCTTTACCCCTTCGATGGTGGAAAATTCATGAACGACACCGTCAATTTTGACGTTGGTGATCGCCGCGCCCGGCAAAATGGACATGAGCACACGGCGCATGCTGTTGCCGAGGGTAATTGCGTAACCGCGTTCCAGCGGGGACATGACAAACTTGCCGTAAGTGCCGTCCGCCGTCAGTTCTTTGGTATCAATTCTGGGCTTTTCAATTTCCATCATTTAAAAGCTCCATTTCTCCGCATAGAAAAAATTTGGAAAATACAATACCCGTATGCGGGCGGATACTGTAACTCGTCCGATCTGTTATCTCGAATAGAATTCGACGATGAGCTGTTCTTCGACCGGCGCCTCGATCTGCTCACGGGTGGGCAGAGCAACGACCTTTGCGGTCATGTTGGCGCGGTCAACGCTGATCCATTCGGGGATCGGCTTTGCGCTGTTCGCTTCGATAACGGCCTTGATCTTATCATTGCCGCGCATCTTTTCGCAAACGCTGAGTTCATCGCCCGCCTTCATCAGGTAAGACGCGATGTCAACGCGATGTCCGTTGACTTCAAAGTGGCCGTGACCGACCAACTGTCTTGCCTCGGCACGAGAGGACGCAAAACCGACACGGTAAACAATGTTGTCCAGTCTGCTTTCCAGCAACTGCAACAGGTTGTCACCGGTTACGCCGGGTTTACGCTCTGCGATTTCAAAATAATGATGGAACTGATTTTCCTGTACGCCGTAGAAACGTCTTGCGGTCTGTTTTGCACGCAACTGCAAGCCGTATTCAGACGACTTCTTTCTACCTTGACCGTGCTGACCCGGGGCATAGCCGCGGATACCGACGGAACATTTTTCAGAATAGCAACGTTCGCCTTTGAGGAACAGCTTTTTGCCCTCGCGGCGGCACTGTCTGCAAACTGCACCGGTATATCTTGCCATCTGTTACACCTCCAAATAATATCTGTTATACGCGTCTTCTCTTGGGAGGACGGCAGCCGTTGTGCGGGATCGGGGTGACGTCCTTGATCATGCTGGCTTCCAAGCCTGCAGACTGCAGTGCACGGATGGCAGCTTCACGACCGGCGCCCGGTCCTTTAACGTAAACTTCAACTGTTTTCAGTCCGTGTTCCATTGCAGCCTTGGCAGCGGTTTCAGCCGCGCTTTGTGCAGCGAACGGAGTGGACTTACGGGAACCACGGAAACCGAGTTCGCCGGCAGAAGCCCA
>JAZUFP010000207.1:0-6865 GCA_045640765.1 Acutalibacteraceae bacterium | reverse complement strand
TCGGCGGCCGCGCAAGGGAATGTAAAAGATCGTCTGCGCTCGGAGATACCGGTGAGGATCTGTTTTTGGACGCGGGTTCGACTCCCGCCGCCTCCACCATTAAAAGCAAATCCGAACTTTTGGGGTTCGGATACGGAGCATCTTGCTCCACCAAAAAGCACTGCTCACGCAGTGCTTTTTTCTTCGAAACCCGTTTTTACACTAAAAAAATTATATTTTTTTAAAAAAACACTTGCATTTTGCGAAAAGGTGTGTTATAGTATTTAAGCTGTCAATCGACGGAGGCATAGCTCAGTTGGCTAGAGTACCTGCTTGACGTGCAGGGGGTCATAGGTTCGAGCCCTATTGTCTCCACCAAAAACACCGAATCCAGTGATTCGGTGTTTTTTTATTCCGATTCAAAAAAGCCGACCTGTTATAGGTCGGCTTTTTGGTTTAGAACAGCGACATCTGATTGGTATCGGGCAAATCGCCCAATGCGCCCAGATCGTCCAGCATTTGAATGATGGTTTTGGAAACGCCGGCTTCCAAAGCAAAGTCTTCTTTTGAAATAAAGTTCCCTTTCTGCGCCGCTTCATAGATAGAATACGCCGCTTTTTCACCGACGCCGCCCAACGCACCGAACGGCAAACGCATTTTCCCGTTTTCAGGGACAAACTTTACCGCATGGGAATGCTGAATATCGATCGGCAAAACCTCAATCCCGCGGGACATCATTTCGTTGAAAATCAGCAGGTTGTTATAGACGTCCAGTTCTTTTTTGGCCGCCTCTTTCCCCTTTGCCTTGATTTCAGCCATCAAGCGGCGAACGGCATTATGCCCCTGGCAAAGCGTCGGCACATCCACGTCTTCGGGGCGCGCGGTGAAATAAGCGCAATAAAATTCCAACGGTTTATGTACCTTGAACCATGCCAGCCGCAATGCCGCGATCACATATGCCGCGGCGTGCGCTTTCGGGAACATATACTTAATTTTATGACAGGAATCAATGTACCATTCCGGCACATTGACCGCACGCATATCGTCCTCCATAGCTTTCCAATCCTCTTTGGAGACCTTACCTTTCGCGACCAGTCCCTTACGCACGGTTTCGGTGATCTTGAACGCACGCGCCTCATCCATACCCTGCTGGATCAGGTACACCATGATATTATCACGGGTACCGATCACCTGTGAAATGGTACAGGTGCCGTTATCGATCAGATCCTTTGCGTTACCGAGCCAAACGTCGGTACCGTGAGAAAGGCCGGAAATCTGTAACAAATCGGCGAAGCAGGTCGGACGGCAATCCAACAGCATTCCGCGGACAAATTCCGTTCCAAATTCCGGGATAGCGTATGTACCGGTTTTCGAGTCGATATCTTCCGGGGTAACACCCAACGCCTCGGTCGAGGTGAACAAACTGTAAACAGACGGATCACTCATCGGGATATCATTGATCTTTACGCCGGAATATTCCTCTAAATATTTATACGTGGTCGGTACCACGTGACCCAGTTCGTCCAGTTTCAAAATCGTATCATGGATCGAATGGAAATCGAAATGCGTTGTCACGATATCTGACTTGACGTCATCCGCAGGATGCTGTACCGGACAGAAATCGTAGATCGTTTTATCACGCGGCACAACGATCATTCCGGCAGGGTGCTGACCGGTCGTCTGCTTGACGCCGGCTTTTTCCACCGTTGCTGCCAGGCGGTTCAGTTCAGCATTGCTTAACGTCAGTCCCATTTTTTCCGCGTACGCCTTGACAAAACCGAACGCCGTCCGTTCGGCAATCGTCGAAATCGTTCCCGCTTTGAAAACGTTTTCCGAACCGAACAGTGTTTCAGTATATTTCTGAACCCGGTTCTGCACCTCGTCCGCGAAGTTCAGGTCGATATCAGGGACTTTATCGCCTTTGAATCCCATAAAAGTTTCAAACGGAATATTATGACCGTTCTGTTTCAGATGAGTGCCACAGTTCGGGCAATCTTTTTCGGGCAGATCAAATCCCGATCCGTACGAACCGTCGGTAATAAATTCGCTGTACTGACAGTTCGGGCAGGAATAATGCGGTTCCAGCGGATTAACTTCTGAAATACCTGCCATTGTCGCGGCAAAGGATGAACCGACCGACCCACGGGAACCGACCAGATAGCCCTGTTCCTCACTGTAAGCCACCAGTTTCTGCGCTGAAATATACATGATGGAATAGCCGTTATTGATAATGGCATTCAATTCACGTGTCAAGCGCTTTTCAACGATTTCCGGAACGGGATCGCCGTAAATACGATGGGCGTTATCCCAGCAAATCGTACGAAGCAGATCATCCGATCCCTCGATAACGGGCGGGAAATTGCCGGGCGGTACCGGAACAACGTCGGCATCGACCATATCGGCAATTTTATTGGGATTATCAATAACAAATTCTTTGGCGCGGTCGCCGAAATAAGAAAAATCATCCAGCATTTCATCGGTCGTTTTCAAGTACAGCGGCGCCTGGTTGCCGATGTCGTCAAAGCCCTTCCCTGCCATGACGATCTGACGGATGATACCGTCCTGTTTCCTCAGGAAATGTACGTCACCGGTAGCCACAACGGGCTTGCCCAATTCATCGCCCAATTCAACCACTTTCCGGTTGAATTCCTGTATTACTTCGACCGACGTTACATGACGGAATCGATTCGGGGTGACAGCACCGGTCTTTTTATCGACCTTGTCCGGATCCCCGGACTCCCGTACCATGAACATATTATTGCCGATCGGCTGAATTTCAAGATAATCATAATAAGATGCGATCCGTACCAGTTCATCATGATCCGCACCGTTCACGATCGCGGTATACAGCTCTCCCTGCTCGCAGGCGGAACCCAAAATCAATCCTTCACGAAGATCGTCAAGTTTACTGCGGCGTGTGATCGGACGACCGTGGAAATCATGCAGATGCGCTTCGGAAACCAGTTTATACAGATTTTTCAAGCCGGTCAGATTTTTCACCAGAATGATCTGATGATAGCGATGTTTTGCGATTTCCTTAGCGGTCATCCCCGAAATATCAACACGGGTATCGTCTACAAAGTAGGCCTCCACCCCGTAAATCACCTTGAAATCCGGATCGGATTTTCGGATTTTCGCCGCGGCGCCCGCCGCAGACGGAAACGCCTGTACCACACCGTGGTCGGTAATGGCGACGGCCTTGTGACCCCATTTATAGGCGCGGTTGACGATATCCTCACCGGAGGATACCGCATCCCCTGCTGACATATTGGTATGGCAATGCAATTCCACACGTTTTTCACCATCGTGCAGATCTTTTTCCTCATATTTTTGAAGCAAAGCGATGGAATCACCGCGATTAAACTTCACAAAAAACTCATTTTTGAAATTGTCGAATTCATAACTCGCATTGACCAGAATAAACGCACCGTCTTTCAGCGGTTTGATTTCGTCCATGCGTTTGGTATCCATAAACAGACTGGCATTCAGCGAATTGGTATGATCGCTGAAAGAAAACCGCACGATCGTCGCCTGAGTACCGCGCTTTGTTGTGATCTCACGGGTTTCCATACCGAAAACTTCACCCCAACAGCAAATACGGGTATCGTTTTCAGTAACACGGATCATCGGTACGGTATTCGTATCGATATTTTTACTACCGTAAAATACTTGTGGATTATCTAAATAAACCAACCCGTTTTCCGGAATATCATCCCGATCCTCAAAACTGATTTTCTTGGGTTCCGACGCCGCGGGACGGTTTTCGCTTCTGCGGACCGGAGGCGCCACCGTCGGCACCGGCGGCAATTCCAGCTCTACGTCTTCCAGTTGTCCCTCAAAGCAAACCGACACAGACCGGTCAAAACGCCCTTTCACCAATTCACAGAATTGGCGTTCAAAATTGTATTCGGTAATGGTTTTCAATCCGCCGAAATTCAATGTAATATGTACCGTATCGTCATCAATGCGGTAATCCGCACGGTTGAAATAACCGTTCATCGGCGCGTTTTTTAAGCGGATTTCATTAACAAGATCAGCGCACGAATCGGCATTGAAAGCCGCAGGTGAAAACGCCATTATCAGTTCGCAGTCCGATAGCGTCAGTCGATCCTTTAACATATTTTTAATTTTTAACTGTGTATCATGCCCGATATATTCTTCCGATATACACCGAATCGACAGCGAGCGGTTTTCGGAATCCAAAATGCAATTTTCAACCACCGTGGATTTTAATGCGTCCGAAATCGCCGGATCATCCATATAAACACCAAATATGTCCAAAAAGGAAGTCATTTACAATTAACACTCCGTATACAGTTTTTCAATTTCCTCTACCAAAGCGTCTAACAGCCCGCTTTCCGGAACTTTCCGCAGGATCTCGCCGTGGCGGAACAGTACCCCGCAGCCGTCACCGCCGGCAATGCCGATATCTGCTTCACGTGCTTCTCCCGGGCCGTTGACAACGCACCCCATGATGGCGACCGTGATATCCTTATCAATGTTTTTCAGTTTATCTTCGGCTCTTTGCGCAAGCCCGATCAGGTCAATTTTCGTCCTTCCGCAGGTTGGGCAGGAAACAAAACGGATGCCGCCGTTACGCAAGCCCAAAGCTTTCAAGATATTCTTTCCGGCCTCCACTTCACGAATGGGATCGTCGGTCAATGACACGCGGATCGTATCGCCGATCCCACGCAGCAGTAATCCGCCGATTCCGGCCGCCGATTTGATGATACCCATATTCGCGGTACCGGCCTCTGTCACACCGAGATGAAGCGGATACGGGCATTTTTGAGCCGCCAGCACATACGAATCATACATCCGTTTCGGATCGGAAGATTTTATCGAAAGAACAATATCGTTGAAATCATATTTTTCCAGCAATGAAATATGGTACAGTCCGCTTTCCACAATGGCTTCGGCAGTCGGCGCACCGTATTTCGCCAAAATTTCTTTTTCGACCGAACCGGAATTTACCCCGATGCGGATCGGCACATTTGCCTCACGGCAACAATCCGCCACCGCTTTTACATGCGATTCGTCACCGATGTTACCGGGATTGATACGAACCTTATCGACACCGGCGGCAACGCTTTCAATGGCCAGACGCCAATCAAAATGAATATCCGCCACCAACGGAATATGCAAATTATTTTTCAGCGCTTCCACCGTCGGAATGGTCTCGCGATCAGGCACCGAAACACGGATAATTTCACATCCGGCCTCTTGCAGAGCCAGCGCCTGACGGACATTCCCGGCCACATCGTGCGCGGGTACGTTCAGCATAGACTGTACCGATATCGGCGAGCCGCCGCCAACCGTCAGATTGCCGACACGCACCGCTTTTGTTTTATCATGCGTTACCATTCCATCACCCCGTAATCAACGTCCAGATATCTTTTGCCGTAATCAACAGCATCAACCCGATCAGCAGCGCGAACCCGACAGCGTGTACCGCCGCTTCGTATTTCTGCGGAACGGGTTTGCGAAATATGATTTCAAAAAGAATAAACAGCAGTCTTCCGCCATCCAATGCCGGCAGCGGAAACAGATTAAACAATCCCAAATTGATCGTGATCAGTGACAAAATCGGTAACAGCTGCATCAGACTCTGCTTTGCGGCGGACCCCAACGCCGAGGTTACACCAACCGGACCGGACATGGCGCTGATACCGTACTTCCCGGTCACCAGATCTATGACCGACCGCCAGATCACCGCACAATATGAAACGGTCGTTTTAAAGGTCTGTTTCACATAATTTCCAAACGTTTTTTCTTGGCCGTAAACCTTAAAATCCAAACTCAAATAGCTGATATCGTCCATCGTTTCGGTCGCAAAACGGACCTCGTCCAACGCCACTTTTTCTCCGCCGCGCTGAACGGTGATATCTACCGCGCCGTCGTCAACGTTGGTAAATGCGTATGCCAGATCATACCAATCGAAAATGTGTCGCCCGTCCACCGAAACGATTTTGTCATTGACCTGTAAACCGTACTGTTCGCTGACGGCGTTTTCGTCAAATTCGGCAACAACGGTCGAAGCGAAACGCGGTTGAGGCGCCAGAATAACAGCAACCAAAATCAACCCGAAAATCAGATTGAAAATCGCCCCCATAGCAACGATAATAAACCGACGCCACGGACGTTTATTGCAAAACGCATTGGGATCCTTACTGTCATCATCTTCCCCCTCCATGGCGCAATAGCCGCCAAACGGAATGCAGCCGATGCAGTAGGTCGTTTCGCCCCACTGTTTACGAAAGATCTTCGGTCCAAACCCGACCGAAAATTCATTAACACGAACGCCCAATAATTTTGCGGCGATAAAATGACCGAACTCGTGAATGACGATCAGTACAAGAAAGCACAGAATTGCCACGAGATAGGGCCAAACATTATTCAAAACATGAACAAAACCGGAAATGATCATCACAACCAAACAATTATTTTTAACTGACCGCACTTGCCACAAAGGCACGCGCGGCAGCATCGGCTTCAAAAATATCCTCGACCGAAAAAGAAGGAATACGCGGCGCTTTTTCCAAAGCCAACTCCACCAGATCGGCAATCTGCAAGAAGCGGATTTTTCCGTTCAAGAACAACGCAACCGCCGCTTCATTTGCCCCGTTCACTACCGCCGGATTGACACCGCCTCTTGTGATGGCTTCAATACAAAGCGGCAGACAACGGAACGTATCCGTATCCGGTCGCTCAAACGTAAGCGTTGCCGCACGGAATAAATCCAGATGGTCAAAACACACACCGCGTTCCGGATAGGTCAGCGCGTACTGGATAGGCACCCGCATATCCGGTGTTCCGAGTTGTGCCAGAACCGCACCGTCGGACAGTTCCACACCCGAATGCAGGATGGATTGACGGTGTACCAAGA
>JAZUFP010000206.1:0-5692 GCA_045640765.1 Acutalibacteraceae bacterium | reverse complement strand
CGCGGGATATAACGTCTGCATTCTTTCCCAACCGCGCAGTGACCGGGATTATCTGACGTTCGGCAGACCGAAACTGGGATTCCTGGTCAATGGCGGCAATATCGATTCGATGGTCGCACATTACACCGCCGCCAAAAAACGGCGCAGTGAGGACGCCTATTCCCCCGGCGGAAAAGCCGGACTTCGCCCCGACCGTGCCGTAACGGTATACTGTCAGAATCTGCGGCGGCTGTTCGGTGATCACTTTATCGCCATCGGCGGATTGGAAGCATCCCTGCGGCGGTTTGCCCACTACGATTATTGGAGTGACAGCGTGCGCCCGTCGGTATTATTGGAAAGCGGTGCCGATCTTTTGATGTTCGGCATGGGTGAAAAACACGTTGTGGAAATCGCCGACCATCTGCGTGACGGTAAATCCCCTGCCGAAATGCGGGATATTTTGGGCACCTGCTACGCCGTGGCGACCAAAGATTATTCCGTTATTGCCGGTGCGCGGGAATGTCCGTCGTTTGAGGAAGTATCCGCGCCGACGCCGCACGGCAAAAAGCAGTACGCCGTTGCCTGCCGCATTCAGCAGGAAGAGCATGACGGTGTTCGTGGGCGGACCGTGATCCAGAAGCACGGCAAAACCATTGTGGTACAGAATCCGCCGATGCCGGCGCTGACGACCGAAGAAATGGATGCCGTATACGCCCTGCCGTATATGCGGACGTATCATCCGGCTTACGAATCGGTCGGTGGTGTACCGGGCATTGAAGAAGTTAAATTTTCACTGACCCACAACCGCGGTTGCTTCGGTGCGTGTAATTTCTGCGCGATCGCCTATCATCAAGGACGGCAGATCAGTTGCCGCAGTCATGAATCGGTCATTGAAGAAGCCAAAAAGCTGACCGAAATGCCCGATTTCAAAGGATATATCCATGACGTCGGCGGCCCGACCGCCGATCTGCGCGCACCTTCCTGTCAAAAACAGTTGAAAGCCGGACTTTGCCCCGATAAAAAATGTCTGGCGCCCACCCCCTGCCCGATGCTGCGTTCCGACCATGAAGATTACCTCGCGCTGCTGCGAAAACTGCGCGCGCTGCCGAAAGTAAAAAAAGTATTTATCCGCTCGGGCATCCGGTTTGATTATCTGCTGGCAGACCCGGACGAAACTTTTTTCCGTGAACTGGTGAAATACCACGTCAGCGGTCAGTTGAAGGTCGCGCCGGAGCATTGTTCAGCCAACGTTCTGAAACGGATGGGCAAACCCTCCTTTACCGTATATGAAAAATTCCGCAAGCGGTTTTATGAACTGACCTGTGAAGCCGGAAAAGAGCAGTTTTTAGTTCCTTATTTAATGTCTTCTCACCCCGGCAGTACGCTGAATGATGCTATTGCGCTGTCGCTGTTCTTGAAAAAAGAAGGTCTGCACCCCGAGCAGGTGCAGGACTTTTACCCCACCCCGGGTACGGTATCGACCTGTATGTTCTATACCGGGCTGGACCCCTACACCATGGAGTCGGTCTACGTGCCGCGCACCCCTGCCGAAAAAGCGGAACAGCGCGCGTTATTGCAATACTACCGTCCCGAAAACCGGAAAGTGGTGCTGACGGCACTGAAAAAAGCCGGTCGCGCCGATCTGATCGGCACCGGCAAAGGGTGTCTTGTCACACCCGACCGCACGACAAAACCGGGCGGCGGAAAACCCGCCAAGCGCAAGCCGATCCGAAATATCCACAAGAAGAAGAAATAAATCCAAAAGTCTCAAAAATGAAAGAGGTATTACAATGAATTCCACCCCAAAAACCGAGTACGAAAAAAGTATGGGCGTTTATAATGCCGCACGCGGCAATCTCCTGCTTGTCCTGATCCTGACTTTGGTCAACATCATACTGGGTGCGCTGGGATCCAATTATTTTTTGCTGTTTTCCGCCACGTTTCCGTACTTTGCGGCAATGACCGGATTCGCGACGAAAATACCGGCGGTCATTATGATCTGCTGCGGCATTTCATTGATCTGCCTTGCCGCCTATTTGCTGTGCTGGATCTTTTCCAAGAAAAGACCGGGCTGGCTGATCGCCGCGCTGATCCTGTTTGTGGTGGATACCGGATTCATGGTCGCGCTATATGTTTTTGCCAAAGATTTTTCCGGGGTACTGGACGTCTTTTTCCACATTTGGGTCTGTGTTTGCCTCATTAACGGCGTACGGCAGATAAGAACGATCAAAAATCCCCCTACCGAAGAAGAATTGCCCGTTGCCGATCAGCCGGACAATCCGATTCCGGAAACCGTCTACAACAGTTCACCCTACCGTTCTGCCGATACCGACGCCAAAGCAAAAATCCTTTTGGAAGCCGAATGGTCAGGTCACCGCATCTGTTACCGCCGGATAAAGCGGGTCAACGAACTGGTTATTGACGGATGGGTATATGACGACGTTGAACTGCTGGTCGAAACCGCCCATTCCCTGAACGCGATCGTAGACGGACACCGTTTTCAGGTCGGATTTGACGGATTCGCGCACAGTTATATCCGCGTGGACGGTGTGGAGATCGCAAAAAAATTGCGTTTGATCTGAAAAAACACTTGACAAACGGAAAAATATCGGTATAATAAAAACAGTAATCATTATCGTTTTTGGAGTGCGTATGAAAAATTATTCCAAACAGCGCGAGGCCATACTGGAAGCCCTGCGGGAAAATCGCGTTCACCCCACCGCCGGACAGATTTATGAATTCGTGCAAAAAAAGATCCCGAACATCAGTCTTGGAACGGTCTACCGTAATCTGGCGGAATTAAGTGCCGACGGCACGGTATTAAGTTTGAACGTCAACGACGGATTCGAGCATTTCGACGGCGATCACACCCCCCACCTGCACCTGCATTGTCGGAAATGCGGAACGATCACGGATCTGCCGCTGGATATTTCCGCGCAGCTGTCGGAAATTGAAAAATCGGGTTTTTCCCCCGACAGTCTTTCCTGCGTGATCAACGGGATCTGCGCGGAATGCGCCGAAAAAAACCTATAATTTATATTTTATATATGGAGGAAAAGAAAATGAAAAAGTATGTATGTCTGATCTGCGGATACACCTATGAAGGTGAAGAAGCCCCGACGGAGTGCCCCATTTGCCACGCGCCTGCTTCCAAGTTTCAGGAGCAGTCCGGCGAAATGACCTGGGCGGCGGAACACGTCATCGGTATTGCCAAAGGTACCGATCCCCGTATTATCGAAGGTCTGCGCGAAAACTTTAACGGTGAATGCACCGAAGTGGGTATGTACCTTGCCATGGCACGTGCCGCACACCGCGAGGGATATCCCGAAATCGGTATGTATTGGGAAAAGGCCGCTTATGAAGAAGCCGAACACGCCGCCAAATTTGCCGAAATGTTGGGTGAAGTTGTCAGCGAAAGCACCAAAGAAAACCTGAAAGTCCGTGTGGATGCCGAAAACGGCGCGACCATGGGCAAGACCGAACTGGCGAAGCTTGCCAAAGAACTGGGTCTGGACGCGATCCATGACACCGTTCATGAAATGGCACGTGACGAAGCCCGTCACGGCAAGGCATTTGCCGGTTTACTGAAAAGATATTTTAATTAATCTTACAGGAGGTCATCATCATGGAAGAAATTGAGATCAGATGGAAAGAAAACGGTTGGACGGTCATGCAGGACGCTGACGAAAAGCACCACGTAGTGGAAATCAGCTGTTTTGCCGAAAACGGTACCGTTACCGAGATCCGCAAGCGTCACAACGACGGTGAAGAAGAAAAACTGACCCGTAAGATCGACGCAAACCACGTTTTGCCGATGGCACTGGAAGATCTGAAAAACGCCTTCTTAAACGGCGAGATCGAGTGGTAAATAAATCAACTAACTGAAACCACACGGGGCTGACCGAACGGTCAGCCCCGGGTGGTTTATTTCGCCCCAATTTACCGTTTGACGTTCTTTTCCACGTAGTCCACGCCTGTTTTGGCGGATTTTACAATGGATTTTCCGAGACTTTCGACCGCGTCGCCCAGTTTTTTACCGGTTTTGCGCCAACTGCCGTCGCTGAAAACAGACGGCTGTTCTTCGGTCGGGTCTTGCTCTTTCCCGTTGAGCGCCTCATCCGCTTTATCCACACCGGCGGAAACGGTACGCGCAATGTTTTTGCCGAGGTCTTTCATCGCGTCGTTCCATTCTTTGCCCGTATTGTTCCATTGATCTTTCAATGACATATTCAAAAACTCCTTTATAACAGATTTCGGGGCATTGCCCGTCATTTCTATTATATCCGACCGATCAGCGATTTTTACCGATAAAAAATATTGCCAGTGTGCCGGGACCGGAATGTGCCGCGATGACCGGCACCAGCGGATTGATAACAAATTTCGTGATACCGCACCGCTTTTCGACCGCTTTTTTCAGCGCCAGCGCGTCCGGTTCACAATCGCCGTGGATGATAAAGCAGGTCCGGTTTTTCAGGTCGATTCCCCGATCCTGCGCCGACTGCGCCAGTGCTTCGATCGCCGCGCGGCGACCGCGCACTTTGCCGGTAACGTAGAGTTTTCCGTCATCCGCCATGTGGAGCATGGGTTTGATATTCATCAGCGATCCCAGCAACGCGCCCGAACCCGAAAGCCGTCCGCCGCGTTTGAGAAAAAACAGATCGTCCAGCGTGAAATCGTGGCAGATTTTCAGTTTGTTTTGTTCGACCCACGACGAAACCTGCTCTATGGTTTCGCCGTTTTTTTGCCGCTCGACCGCGTAATATACCAGTAACCCCAATCCGAGCGAAGCGCACAGTGTATCCGACACCGTGATCTTCCGGTCGGGGTACATTTCCCGATAATCCGCGCAAGATGCCGCGATGCTCTGATACGAACCCGAAAGTCCGGACGAAAACGGCAGTACCAGCACGTCCTCGCCCCGGTCCAGTATCGGCAGGATCACCGCGTCGCACTGTTCGCGGGTGACCAGCGACGTACGGATCTGCGCCTTCTTCCGCAGAAGATCGTATTCTTTTTTGAAGTCGGTCTGACGTCCGTCCGAAAATCCGGTATAGGTCACGTCGTCAATATAATAATGTACCGGGATGACCGAAACGCCGTATTCACGGATCTGCCGATCATTGAGATTGGCGCACGAGTCGGTCACGATTTGAAATTTTGCCATAGCAAGCCCTCCTTACGACAAACATTATAATCCCCTGCCGCAAAACAGAAAAGGAAAAATCCGGTTCTTTGCTTCTACAACGCCAAACACCGGAAATAGAGTTTTTATTTTTCCTCTACTGTCGGTAGAATCCCCCTTTTCGACGGGTTTCGGGCGACTTTTTTTCCAAAAAGCGACCGATTATGCGCGCCGCCGAACGTATAATGAAATCGGAGTTGATTGACATGACGGTCTATGCCGATATTCTGGTGCTGTTGAATATACTGGTCGATTACTTTCTGCTTTCGGCTTCCAAAATGCTGCTGCGGCAGGATCTGTCCTTTTGGCGGCAGTTGGCAGGCGCCGTTTTCGGCGGTTTCTTTTCGCTGACGATCTTTCTGCCCGAACCGCCGGTGATCCTGCGGATCCTTATGCAGGGTATCTGCTGTGCCATACTGACCGCCATTGCGGCGGCGCACGGAAAATGGAAACCGTATCTGCGATTCACCGCCGTGTTTTTCGCCGTTTCCTGCGGATATGCCGGCGGCATGCTGGCATTGTGGCAAATAT
>JAZUFP010000205.1:0-7354 GCA_045640765.1 Acutalibacteraceae bacterium | reverse complement strand
ATTGACGTTCTGGCAGACCGCGTCAGCGATTATCTGGTACGGCTTTCGCCCTATGTGACATCGGTCGCCGGCAGTGATACGCTGAATTATTATTTCAAGTGCGTTTCGGAATTCGAGCGGATCGGGGATCTGGCGATCAATTTGTCCGAAAACGCGGAAAATCTGGAAGAAAAAAATCTGCATTTCAACATGGTCGCGCACGCCGAACTGACCGTTGTCCGCGCAATTCTGGAACAGATCATTGCCCGTACGCAGTCCGCTTTCAGGAGCCGAAGTGTGGAGGAAGCGGCACATATCGAGCCAATCGAGGAGGTCGTGGACGATATGGTCGAAAAACTGCGTACGCATCACCTGCGGCGACTGCGCAGCGGTGTCTGCAATATTGACGCCGGCTGTGTCTTTCTGGATATATTGGTCAACGTCGAACGTATTTCCGACCAGTGTTCCAACGTGGGCGTTCATACCGTTTCGTTTATTGACAGCGGCGTTTCCGAAATGGAACACGCCTACGTTTCCAAACTGCACCACGGCGCAAATGAGGCGTTCAACCGGGAATACGAAGACCTGCGTACCCGCTATTTTGAACGGCTTTCCGCTTTGGAAGATGATCCCGATCTGCAAATCGCCATGAAGATCTGATCGCTCACGTTCCGCCCTGCCCGTTTCGGGCAGGGCGTTTTTGTTGCCCCGGCGCAATAAAAGGATTGCAACCGGAACGGATTTATGATATGATTATCATGTATATTTATGCAAAAACGGAGGAGATATCATGGTCGAAGAAAAAATGCTGGCTTTGGGCAAAAAAAGTTCGGTCATTCGTGAAATTTTTGAATACGGCAGACGCCGTAAAGCGGAGATCGGCGCGGAAAACGTGTTTGATTACAGTCTGGGCAATCCCAGTATCCCGACACCGCAGGCGGTCACCGACGCCATTCTGGAACTGGTCGGCAATACCGAACCGGTAGCGCTGCACGGGTATACGTCCGCCCCCGGTGACATGGGTACGCGTCAGGCGATCGCCCGTCATATCACCGAAAAATTCGGGGTGAAAGCCGCGCCCGAACGCATCTATATGACCTGCGGCGCCGCGGCATCGCTGACGGTATCCCTGCACGCGATCGTCAACGCCGGGGAGGAGGTCGTCGTGCTGGCGCCGTTCTTCCCGGAATACCGTGTTTTCGCCGAAAAGGCGGGGGCAAAGGTCGTGGTCGTTCCCTGTCGGGAAGCGGATTTCCAGATCGATTTCGCCAAATTGGAATCGGCGATCACCGCGAAAACCAAGGCGATCATCGTCAATTCCCCCAACAATCCGACCGGCGTGGTGTTTTCCGAAGATACGGTCAGGGAACTGGCGGCGCTGTTAAACGCGAAGCAGGAACAGTTCGGTCACGAGATCTTCCTGATCGCGGACGAGCCGTACCGTGAACTGGCATACGACGCGGAGGTGCCGTACCTGCCCTGCTATTATGAGAATACGCTGGTCTGCTATTCGTACAGTAAATCGCTTTCCCTGCCGGGCGAGCGCATCGGTTATATTTTCGTCGCGCCCGGTGTGGCGGACGGGGATAACGTTTTCGCCGCCGTCTGCGGCGCGGGGCGTGCGCTTGGTTTTGTCTGCGCGCCGAGTCTGCTTCAATACGTGGTCGCGAAATGTGTGGACGTCCCCTCGGATATCGAGGCGTACCGCAAAAACCGTGATCTGCTGTACGGCGCCTTGCGCGAAGACGGATTTACGGTCATCAAGCCGGACGGGGCGTTTTATCTGTTCATGAAATCACCCGAGCCGGACGCCAACGCGTTTTGCGAACGCGCGAAGAAACACGAACTGCTGTTAGTGCCGAGTGATGATTTCGGCTTTACCGGGTACGTTCGCCTTTCGTACTGTGTCAGCGAAGATACCATTCGCCGTTCCCTGCCGGCGTTCCGCCGCTTGAGTGAGGAATATTTCAAATGAAAATACTGGTACTGAACGGCCCGAACCTCAATTTGCTGGGACTGCGTGAGCCGGAGATCTACGGTAAAGGCACCTATGAAGACCTTTGCCGCCGGATCGAAGAACACTGTAAAAAACGCGGCGTGGAAGTGTCGTTTCTGCAATCCAACCACGAGGGCGTGCTGATCGATGCGATCCAGGACGCGCGCGGCACGGCGGACGGCATCGTTTTCAATCCCGCCGCCTATACCCATACGTCGGTCGCGTTGGGGGACGCGCTGAAAGCCGTCTGTATTCCGACGGTCGAGGTGCATATCAGCGACGTGACCAAACGGGAAGATTTCCGTCAGGTCAGTTACGTCCGTCCGGCGTGCGTTGCCACCGTGATGGGGCTGGGGTTTGACGGCTATCTGAAAGCTGTGGATATTTTGATCGGAAAAGGCGAAGCAAATGAAACAAAGTGAGTTTTGGACAGGGGTGCGTGCCGGGTTGCCGGTAGGCATCGGCTATTTTGCCGTCAGTTTCGGGTTCGGCGCGCTTGCCGTGACCCCGAAATACGGTCTTTCGGCGTGGTCGGCGGCATTGATCAGTCTGACCAACGTCACCAGCGCGGGGCAGTTTGCCGCGCTGGAAATCTGGACGGCGCCTTTTTCGCTGCTGACGCTGTGGCTGTTGTTTGTTTCACAGTTGATCATCAACAGCCGGTACGCGCTGATGAGTCTTGCGCTGACCCAGAAATTGGGGCCGTCGTTCGGTCTGCCGCAGCGGCTGATCATCGCGTTTTACAATACCGATGAAATTTTCGCCATTGCCATGTCACGCACCGAACCGCTGACGGTTCCGTTTATGTACGGACTGGGTACGACCCCCATCATCGGCTGGACGCTGGGCACGTTGGCAGGCGGCCTGGCAAGCGGATTGCTGCCGGCGGTCGTGCAGACGGCACTGGGTGTCGCGCTGTACGGAATGTTTGTCGCCATCGTGGTGCCGCAGGCGGTCGCCGAACGGTCAAAACTGGCGGCGGCGCTGTTGGGGATCGCGTTCAGCAGTCTGTTCCGGTTCGTGCCGTTTTTATATCAGAACGTGTCATCGGGTCTGTCGATCATCATCTGCACGGTACTGGCGGCGGGGATTTGCGCCGTCTGCTTCCCGGTCGATGACGGTTCCGCCGCGGCAAAGGAAACGGAGGGTGACGCATGACCCGGAATCTGTGTATTTTTATTTTGGTCATGGCGGTCACGACCTACCTGATCCGCGCTTTACCGCTGACGTTGTTCCGTAAACCGGTCGGCAGTCGTTTTCTGCGGTCGTTTTTAGCGTATGTACCGTGCGCCTGTTTAAGCGTTATGACCGTTCCCGCCATACTGTTCGCCACCGATTCGGTGATCTGCGGCGCGGCGGCGCTGGCGGTCGCGCTGGTACTGGCGCTGTGTAAAAGAAGTCTGGTCGTGGTCGCCGCCGGAAGCAGTGCCGCGGTCCTGCTGACCGAATGGATTTTGACGCTGTTATAATATTTATAATATTATAAAATGATTGCTTTTAACGGTGAAGTGTGGTATACTATGAAAAATCGGCGGATTATGCCGTCGTAACAAAGGACGGGACGGAATGTACTGCGATTATCTGATCGTCGGAAGCGGACTGTTCGGCGCGACCGTTGCCGAACGCGCGGCGGCGCACGGAAAAAAGTGTCTGGTCATTGAAAAACGCGGCCACATCGGGGGGAATATCTACACCGAAAAGGTGGCGGATATCGACGTTCATCGGTACGGGGCGCATATTTTTCATACCGACAACCGCGCCGTTTGGGATTATGTAAACCAATTTGCCGAATTCAACGGATTTATCAACACCCCCGTTGCCAATTACCGCGGGGAGATCTATAACCTGCCTTTCAACATGAACACCTTTGCGCAGATGTTCCACATCGCCACGCCGGACGAGGCGGCGGCGGAACTGGAACGCCAGCGTGCCGAGGTCACGGGTACCCCGTCAAATCTGGAAGAGCAGGCGATCCGCCTGGTCGGTCGGGATATTTACACCAAACTGATCAAGGGCTATACCGAAAAACAGTGGGGGCGGGACTGTAAAGATCTGCCGCCGTTCATCATCCGGCGTCTGCCGGTGCGGATGACCTACGATAATAACTATTTCAACGACCGCTTTCAGGGGATTCCGGAAGACGGTTATACCGCTATGATCGAAAAAATGCTGGCGGGAACGGAAGTCCGGCTGAATACCGACTTTTTCGACGATCGGGACGGCTGGATGAAGCAGGCGGACAAGGTGATTTATACCGGCGCGATCGACGCGTTTTTCGATTACTGTTTCGGGGCGCTGGAATACCGCAGTCTGCGTTTTGAGACCGAGGTGCTGGATCGGGAAAACTATCAGGGCAGTGCCGTGGTCAACTATACCGACCGCACGCCCGAATACACCCGCATCATCGAGCATAAGCATTTCAATTTCGGCAAGCAGCCGAAAACCGTTATTACGAAAGAATATCCGACCGAGTGGAAACCGGGTATGGAACCCTATTATCCGATCAATGACGCGCGCAATACCGATTTGTACGAACGTTACCGCGCCGAGGCGGAAAAACTGCCGAACGTGCTGTTCGGCGGCCGGTTGGGTCTGTACCGTTATTTTGATATGGACAAGGTCATTGAGGCGGCGCTGGAACTTTGCCGCCGTGAGTTGGGAGATGTATAACCGATGTCTTCACCGAAAGTCAGCGTGGTCATGCCGGTCTACGGTGTGGAAAATTACGTAGGCGCCGCGATCGAAAGTTTGCAGAAACAGACCTTTTCCGATTGGGAACTGTGGGCGGTGGACGACGGTTCGCCCGACCGCAGCGGAGAGATTTGCGAAGAATACGCGGCAAACGACAGCCGCATTCACGTACTGCACCAGGAAAACGCCGGCGCACCTGCCGCGCGCAACGCCGCGATCGACCGCACCGTCGGGGAATATCTGTATTTTATGGATTCCGACGACTGGGCGGAAGAAACCATGTTGGAAGACATGGTCGCATTAGCCGAAGAAAACAACGCGCAACTGGTCGTTGCCGGGTATTATATCGATACGTTTTATACCGATACCGAAAAATACACGCAGGAACAGGCCTTGCCGTCGCAGGTCTTCGCTTCGCAGGCGCAGTTCCGTGAAAACGCACACCGCCTGTTTGACAAAAACCTGCTGTATACCCCCTGGAACAAGCTGTTCGAGGCACGCTACGTCAAAGAAAACAAACTGTATTTCCCCAACACGTTCTGGGATGATTTTCCCTTTAATTTAAGCGTGGTGCGGGATATTGAACGGGTCGTACTGACCGAAAAGAAATATTATCACTTTATCCGCAAGCGCGCCGAAAGCGAAACGGCACGGTATCGCGCGGATATGTATGATAAACGGGAAGAGGAAAACGGCTGGATGCGGGAATTATACGCGTACTGGTCTGTATCTTCCGACGCGGTCGGGGAGTTTCTGGCACGGCGGTACGCCGAACGGCTGATCGGCTGTGTCGAAAACGTGACCAACCGCAACTGCACCCTTTCCGGCAGGGAAAAACGGGAAGAGATCCGGAAAATGATCCTTACCGATACCGCCCGGAACGCCGTGCGGACGGCACGTCCCAATTCGACTTATATGAAATGTATGCTGCTGCCGGTCAAATGGGGCAGCGTGTTCCTGACTTACTGGGAAGGGAAGGTCATTTCCCGTGTCAAGTCGGGCAATACAAAACTTTTCGCGAAATTAAAAGCAAAACGGTGACCCCGTTTGCGGGAGGTATTTTTTATGAATCCATTTAAGGCGTTGGCGGAAATCATTTCCGTCAATATTAAAAACATCAGTCAGACCTTTTCCATGGCGGGCTCGGCGCTGAAAAAGCATTACAGCGGCTCGCTGTTCGGCTGGGCGTGGTCGATCGTCCGTCCGTTGGTCTTTATCGGCGTTTACTGGTTTGCGATCGCTTACGGGATCCGCGGCAATAAGCCGATCGAACTGGAATGGCGCGATCCGGTGCCTTTCATTTTGTGGATGATCCCCGGCGTCATCACCTGGTTTTTATTGCAGGAAACACTGTCGGACGGGGTCATGTGCATCCGGAAAAACAGCCATCTGGTCAATAAAATGGTTTTCCCCATACCGACCATCCCCGTTTTCAGCGTCATCAGTTACTGCTTTTCGCACCTGCTGCTGATCGCCATCACCGTCATCGTGTTTTTGCTGGCGCCGGAAGTCGGCATTACCATCAAATTTATTCAAATCATTTATTATTTCCTTGCGTATTTCCTGTTCTGCTGCATCATGGCGACCTTTATTTCGACGCTGGGCGTGATCAGCCGCGACTTTGAACAGTTGATCAAGGCGATCATGAACGTGTTTTTCTGGTTGTCCCCCGTGCTTTGGTCGATGGACAAGATCTCGGAAAAACAACCGGTGCTGGCGTTGATCATCAAGTTGAATCCGTATAACTATTTTATCGAAGGTTACCGCGCTTCCTTCCTGGACGGTAAATGGTTCTGGGAACGCTACGCGTATACGGGCTACACGTGGGGATTCATGCTGATCTTTGCGTTGCTGACGGCGCATCTGTTCAAAAAACTTTCTTCCGAATTCGCGGATGTTTTATAAGGAGTATCAGACATGGCAGAAGATTTTTCGGTAAAAATTGAAAACCTATCAAAGGTTTATAAAATCTATAAACGTCCGTGGTACAGGGTACTTTACGCATTCAGCAAACGGGTCCCGTTCAAAGAGTTTTACGCGCTGAACGATATCAATCTGACCATTGGCAAAGGGGAAACGGTCGGCATCATCGGCAAGAACGGTCACGGTAAATCGACCCTGCTGAAACTGATCACCGGCGTTTCGCAGAAATCGTCCGGCAGTATCGAAACCAACGGCAGGATCGTTGCCATGCTGGAACTGACTTCCGGTTTCGACAAGGAACTGACCGGTCGTGAAAACGTTTATATCAAGGGCCGTACAATCGGTCTGTCCCGGGCGGATATTGACGCGCGGATGGATGACATTCTGCGTTTTGCCGATATCGGCAAGTACGTTGACCAACCGGTGCGTACCTATTCCAGCGGTATGAAATCGCGGCTGGGCTTTGCCGTCAGCGCGAATCTGGACCCCGATATTCTCATCGTGGACGAGGTCCTGGCGGTCGGCGATACGTCGTTCAAGTTGAAGTGTCTGGAAAAAATGGAAGAATTCCGTAAGCAGGGAAAGACCATTCTGTTCGTCAGTCATGACCTTTCGACCATCAAGGCGTTTTGCTCCTCCTGCGTCTGGATCCGTGACGGACAGATCGCCGGGCAGGGTGAAACGGGCGCTGTCGTTCAGCAGTATCAGGATTATCTGAAAGCCGAACGCCGTGCCGAAAACGCGCTGCGCCGTGCCGAAAACGCG
>JAZUFP010000204.1:0-9681 GCA_045640765.1 Acutalibacteraceae bacterium | reverse complement strand
CTCCTTTTAAAATTTTTATCATTATAACACAATATATGGTATATATCAATATTTTTTGACTAGATATTTTAAAATTTCTGTGTTTTTTCAAAAAATACGGGTATTATTTGAAAAATCCGCTTTGTCGGATTGACAAAGCGGACAAGTTCGGCTATATATAATTATAGGTTATATTTTGAAAGCGGGGATGCGTTATGAATTGTAAGGAAATGTTCCGGGGTGCGCAATGGGTCTGTGCCGGAAAATACGACGGTTTTTCCAATCGTGGATCAAATAAAAGCGGAGTGCCGATTTTTCCCGTGTTAAGGGGAAAGTTTTATATAAAATCCGGCGACCGTGTCTGTCTTCGGGTAGTCGGTCTTGGATTTTTTCACTGTTACGTCAACGGTCACGCAGTGACGAATCAAAAATATCTGCCGCTTTCGACCGATTATGAGCCGCGGGAGAATTATCCGACTCATGAATTATTATTCGGTCACCGTCTTTATGTTCCGGAATTCGATATAACGCCGCTTGTGAACGAGGGCGAAAATACGATCGCCATTCATTTCGGCGGCGGATGGTATACGTTTGAATACGGAGGATACGGTTTCCCGAAAGCCATATACGCCATCAAGGCGGAGAACGGAACGGATATACGGTATTTCGGCTCTTCTCCGGCCGATAAGATCGGGGACAGTTTTATTAAAAGTTATTGCCTGATCAACCACGAAAACCATGATTACCGTAATTTTGATGACCGCTGTTTAGGAATGGGGTTTGACGATTCCGGTTGGCTTCATGCGGTTTTAGCCGACGCTCCGGATACCGAATATCTGCAAACGGATTGCCCGGCGGACGTCGAAGCGGAATCCGTCCCGTTTGAATTCATCGGGGAAAAGAACGGTGAAAGAATATATCGCTGTGAAAAGAATATGTCGGGTTATCCCGTGGTAAAGGTATACGCCGGTGCCGGTGAAAAAATACAGATATCTTTTGACGAAACGATCAACGCGGACGGTTCGTTCACCGATAAGGCGGATGATCACTTTTCTTTCATGCAGACAATGGAAATCATCAGCGACGGTAAGGAACGGGCGGTCGTTCCGTTGTTTACGTGGTTCGGTTTTCAGTATTTCAAAATCAAGGGTGACGCTGTGCCGGAACGGGTGGTGTTCGTTCATGCCGATGTTGAAAAAACATCTGATTTCATTTGCAATAACGAAACGCTGAACTGGATTTACCGGGCATTTATCAATACCCAACTTTCAAATATGCACGCCGGGATTCCGTCAGACTGTCCGCATTTTGAGCGGCGCGGTTATACAGGCGACGGTCAGCTTTGTGCACCGGCAGTCATGAAAACAATCGGCGCAAAAGCGTTTTACGCCAAATGGATCGAGGATATCAGCGACTCGCAGGACAGTTTGTCCGGGCACTGTCAGTACGTAGCGCCGTATGCCGCCTGCGGCGGCGGTCCGGGCGGATGGGGCTGTGCTATTGTGGAAGTGCCGTATCAGTTTTTCAAACACTACGGCGAAATAGCGCCTTTTAAGAAACTTTACCCTCAGATGCTGCACTGGTTTGAATATCTGGAAGCGCATTCCGAAAATGATATTATCGTTTCGGATAAGGAAGGGGAATGGTGCCTCGGCGAATGGGTCACGCCGGATCCGGTGCAGCTGCCAACGGGTTTGGTGAATAATTATTTCTACATCCGCTCCATGCGGCGGTGTCTGGAAATGCTTCCCCTGATCGGTCACACGGAAGACGGCGCAATGTTGACTGAGCGGATCAAAAGGCGTGAAAACGCGATCAATACGGCATATTTCAACGGAAATACCGGCAATTATGCGTCGGGTGCGCAGGGAGCTGACGCCTTTGCGGTTGATATCGGTCTCGGGAACGAAAAAACCTACCGTTCGTTGACGGAACAGTATCAAAACCGAAAAGCGTTTGATACGGGAATTTTCGGTACGGAAATTTTACCGCGGGTATTGTTTGAACACGGGGATGCCGACCTTGCGCTGGAACTTTTGACGGACGACAGTGCCACTTCTTTTGAAGCCATGCGCCGTGCCGGTATGTTGACCTTTTGGGAAAACTGGCCGTCAAGTTCGTTTCAGCGGTCGTATAATCACCCGATGTTCGGCGCTGTTGTTTCACATTTCTTTACTTATCTGCTCGGGATCCGTCAGGAACCGGGTCAGGGCGGTTACGGGAAAATCACGGTTTCTCCTTGTCTGTGCAAAGGTTTGGATCACGTGTCCGGATTTATCACCACACCGCGCGGACGGCTTGTTGTGACCTATGAAAAAGGCAAAAACAGCATCCGTTTTTCCATTGAAATTCCGGATGAAACGGAAGCGGTATTTTGCTTGAACGGGAGAACCGAAAAACTGCGCGTGGGCATCAATCTGCTTGATATACCGGCAGTTTGAATCGTGAAAAATACGTTGTCTGTTCCGGGAAAACAGCACAAATAAAGGCAGAGAGCGATTAAAACTCTCTGCCTTTGCGCTTTTTATAGCGATAAAATAAATCCGAACGCATCACCAAATAAGATGACAGCGTTCGGATTTACCGTGTTTGGCTGGGGTGGCAGGATTCGAACCTACGCATGCAGCAGTCAAAGTGCTGTGTCTTACCGCTTGACGACACCCCAATATGAAATTGTTGTCCCAAAAGGGAAAAGCACTTAACCATTCGGCAAAGTGCTTTTTGAAAAGTGGGGTGGAAGATGGGATTCGAACCCACGGTCTCCAGTGCCACAAACTGGCGCTTTAACCAGCTAAGCTACATCCACCGTACGTATTTGCTATTATACCACAAATGAGAAGTTTGTCAACAAAAATTTCTGATTTTTTTAAATTTTTATGATCTGTTACGGAATTGTAACAACTTTTCATTTTTTTGTAATATTATCTTGCAATTTGAAATGTTTTATTATATAATACAACTGTATATATTTTACTAAATTTCAGAGGTGTTTATTTATGTCTAATCGACTTTTTCAAGGAGTCATTCAGCAAATGAAAGAAACCATCGATACCACCATCGGTGTTTTGGACGAAACCGGGACCGTGATCGCGTGCAGTGAATTCGGCAAGATCCGTGAACAGCTGACCGTTCCGGCGTTGGAAAGCGGCAACGTAGTCGCCGAAAACGGATTCACTTTCAAACTGCTGGAATCCGCGCAGGGACCGAATTACACTGTATTTGTGGAAGGGGACGACGTTCTTTGCGCAAAATACGTCAGCGTTCTGACCGTTGCGCTTGCCAATATCAAATTCTATTATGACGAAAAATACGATCGCAGTAATTTTGTCAAAAATATCATTCTGGACAATATTCTGATCGGGGACATTTCGCTGAAAGCGCGTGAACTGTATTTCAACACCGACGTTCAGCGTACTGTCATTTTGATCCGTGCGCTGGATACGCACGATGTTTCGGTTTACGATATTCTGCAAAATCTGTTCCCGGACAGAAACAAGGACTTTGTCATCAACATTAATGAAACTGATATCGCGTTGGTAAAGGAAACCAAATCTTCCAACGAGCCGAAGGTTATCGAGCGTCTGGCTTCTACCATTGCCGACACGATCTCCGGCGAGTTTTATGTTCACGCCGTTATCGGTATCGGTACCACGGTGGACAACCTGAAAGATCTTGCCCGTTCTTTCAAAGAAGCGCAGACGGCATTGGAAGTCGGCAAGGTTTTCGATACCGAAAAAACCATCATGGCGTACGACAGTCTCGGTATTGCCCGTCTGATCTATCAGCTGCCGACCACGCTTTGCGAAACCTTCCTGCGTGAGGTCTTCAAACGCGGTTCTATTGATAATCTGGACCAGGAGACCCTGTTTACCATTCAGCGGTTCTTTGAGAACAATCTGAACGTGTCGGAAACTTCGCGTAAGTTGTTCGTTCACCGCAATACTTTGGTTTACAGATTGGAAAAAATCAAGAAGATCACAGGTCTGGATTTGCGTGAATTCGATCATGCCATCATCTTCAAAATCGCGCTGATGGTCAATAAGTATCTGAAAAACAAACCGGTCAAATTTTAATTCAAGCGAGAAGAAAAAATGAAAAAAGTAAATGAGTTGCCGCTTGACGGGAATGCGCCCGTCATTGAATTGCGCGGCGTTTCTAAAACATATCCGACCGGGACACACGCTTTGGAAGATGTGAATGTTCGTATTAATAAGGGTGAGTTTGTCTTTATCGTCGGTTCTTCCGGCGCCGGAAAAAGCACCTTTATGAAACTGATCATGCGTGAGGAAAAAGCCAATACCGGTAAAATTTCGGTCAACGGTTTTGACCTGATGAAAATGCGCAGAAGACATATTCCGAAGCTGCGCCGCACCATGGGCATCGTGTTTCAGGATTTCCGATTGATCCCGACGATGAACGTGTCTCAGAATGTGGCATTTGCCATGCACGTTGTGGGGGCTACCCGGAAACAGATCCGTACCGAAGTCGCCGCCGCGCTCAGCAAGGTGGGACTGGGGGAAAAGGCGCGATCTATGCCGAACGAATTGTCCGGCGGTGAGCAGCAGCGTGTCGGTCTGGCAAGGGCGCTTGTTAACGCGCCGGATCTGATCATTGCCGACGAACCGACGGGAAATGTTGACCCGAATATGTCTTATGAAATCGTTTCATTGCTGACCGAAATCAATAAACGCGGCACAACGATTTTGATGGTTACGCACGACCATAATCTGGTTCGTGAGTTCCAGCACCGTGTCATTATGTTGGATCGGGGCCGCATCGTGGCGGATAACGCAGCCGGAGGAGGTGCCGTACAATGAAATTTCACAGTTTTCGGTATCTGGTCGGCGAAGGTTTTAAAAACACCTGGGTCAACCGCTTGATGACGTTGGCTTCGATCGGCGTTCTGGTTGCCTGTATGGTCGTTATCGGCTTGGCGGATCTGGTCGCGCAGAATATCAACCAGGCATTGCAGGGTCTGCAAAAGCAGAACGTCGTCGTTGCGTTTATGGAAGATTATAACTGGGCACGCTTCGGCGAAAAAACGGAAAAAAGTGAAAAGGCCGGTATACCGGACGAAACCGAGGAGAAAACGGACGCAGAAAACGAAACGCCCGAAAAGAAAGATTCCGATGATTATTCGATCAAGAATGATAAACAGGCCCAAAAACTGTTTTATAAAATCGGGGATTTGAAAGGCGTTAAAAATCCGGTTTTTATTGCGGACGTGTACGCGTTGGATTACATGAAAAAGTTTATGTCCGACGAAGAGTATAACGATTATCAGAAGCTTTCCAAAAAGAACGATAATCCGTATCCGCGCGGCATTTATATTGAAAATGTTTCTTCTGCCAGAATGGATTCTTTGATCGAAAAACTGGAATCTATGGAGGGTGTCGGCGGCGTATATAAGAACGGCAGCGATCTTGCGGTTTATCTGGAAGACGAAAACTGGGCACTTTGTCATGAATTGATCGCCAAGACCAAGACCGACGATTCGGCCGCCCCGGCAAAGAAGGTCAAAAACGACAAGCCAGATAAAAACGGCATCCGTTATTCCGATTACGCCATTCATGACGAAAAGGAAGCAAAGGCGTTGTGCGATCAGATCGCGCAGCTTGATAACGTGAATAAGGTAGAGTTCATATCCAGTACCGACGCGTTTGACGAAGCTATTCAGTTCATGTCAAAGCAGGACAGTAAGTATTTCAAAAAACTGAAAAAAGACGGAGAAAATCCTATTTCCTGCGCCGCGAAAATCTCCATGGAAGACATGGGCAAGTTTGATACGACTTTGGAACAGATCGCCGAATTGGAAGGGATCGATGTGATCCGTTCTCATCGGGATGCCGCTTCAAAGATCGAGGCACTGAAAAAAGGTATTACCTTTGCCGGTTTCGCGATCATGGTCATTCTGATCGCTATTTCCCTGATGATCGTTTCCAATACGATCCGCATTACCATGTATAACCGCAAACTGGAAATCAGCATTATGAAGGCGGTCGGCGCCACGAATGCGTTTATCCGTATCCCGTTTGTGGTGGAGGGTATACTGATCGGTATTTTCTCAGCACTCATATCCGAAGCCACCGTCTATTTCTGTTACCGTGTGGCGACCGAAACGATCAGCAAGACCATCGGCGGAAACGTAGTCAGTTTTGCGTCGACTTCTTTGCGGTTGCTGAGTATATTCCTGATCATCGGTGTTGCGGCAGGTGCTTTCGGCAGCTTTATTATGATACGTAAATATCTGCGCCGTGAGGGCAGTGAATTTGCGGCTATTTAATAAGGAGATAAGCATGAAGAAACACTTTTGCAGAAAAACGATTTTGTGGTGTCTTGTGATTGCCGTCACGGTCATTTCGGTCGGCTTTTCAACGGCTTCGGCTGATACCCAGTCTGATCTTCGCAACAAGATCTCCCAGCTGGAACAGGAATCTTCCAATCTGGAATCAAAGATCAAGTCACTGAAATCGAAGGGCGCGGACCAGCAGAAAGTCGCCAATGCTTTTCAGGCGAAAATCAATAACACACAGGCGCAAATCAATCTTTGCAATAACGAAATCGCGAAAATCAACGGCAAGATCAGTCAGAACAAAGCCAATATCGAGCAGAAGAATCGGGAAATCGATACCAATATGCTTGCGTTCAAAAAGCGTCTGCGTTCAAGCTATATGAATAATACCTATAACTCCACGCTGATTCTTTTGGGAACGTCAAACTTTTCCAACTTCCTTGAATTGGAACAGTTGACGAATAACGTTGCTTCGCATGACCGCCAGTTGATCCAACAGATCGTTTCCGATATCAAGGAACTTGAAAAGATCCAAAAAGAAAACGAAGCACTGCTGTCTGATCAGATCGGTATCCGAAATCAGGTCGTTGCCAAGCAGCAGCAGTTGCAGGCGGAACAAAATGAGGCCCAGCGTCTCGCCAATTCTATTGCGAACGAGGCCGGTAATCTGGAAGACGAAAACGCCGACGTTGAGGCACAGATCAAAAAAGCCAAAAAGGAACTGGAAGAAGCGATCCGACGCGCACAGCCGGTCATTCACCGTACAATGAATGCCAGTGGCTTTGTTTGGCCGGTTCCGGGCTTCTACGGTGTCACCCAGCATTTCGGCGGCGGTCATACCGGTATGGATATCGCTTCGGGCGGTATCGGCGGTGCGCCGATCGTTGCCATTGCCGACGGTGTGGTCCGTTCCGACTATTATAAGAGCGGTTGGTCTGCCGCGGACGGTAAATGGGGCTTGAACAGCTACGGTAACTACGTCGTTGTCGATCACGGTACCCATAACGGCGCTGATTACAGTTCGTGGTATGCCCACATGGCAAGTGTCGCCGTCAGCCCCGGGCAGGAAGTTTCCCAGGGTCAGGTGCTTGGTTACGTCGGTAATACGGGTAACGTTTACGGTGTTACCGGTATCCATCTGCACTTGTCTATTAAGTGTAACGGTTATTGGGTCAATCCGTACGGTTATGTCGGATAATAGAAAAGAAGTTTTACTGCGGTTGGTTTTTACCACCGCGGTATTACTTTGGATGATATTGATATTTTCACTTTCAGCACAGAATGCCGCCGCTTCCGGTAAAACCAGCGGCGGTTTTTCAAAACTGCTATTTTCCTGGATCTATCCCGGATTCAGAAAATTCACCGAAGAACATCAGAATGAAATTATTTCCGCGGTGGCAAAACTGATTCGGAAAACCGCACATTTCTTTTTGTATTTTGTGCTGGGCGGACTGGTGCGGATAACCGTTCCACTGTATCGGGTTCGGAAAATGTTTTGGCAAGGCGCGTCGGCTTTCACGATCAGCGCATTGTATGCTTGCTCGGACGAATTGCATCAGCGTTTTGTTCCCGGAAGAAGCGGGGAATTCGGGGATGTTCTGTTAGACAGTGTTGCCGCTTTGACAGCGGTGTTGATTATCGGTGCCGTTCTTTGCCGGCGCCGTGTGAAGCAGAGTAAGGTTGGAGGATAAAACATGGATCCTGAAAGAAAAAAAGAGATCCGACGCGAATATCTGTTGAAGGGTTCAATGGTCTTTTTGCTGATCGCTGCCTGTGTGATTTTCGCGTTTTGCGTGTTCCAGTACGGAATTGTATGGCGCCATGTTTCGCGTATTATCAATGTTTTTAAGCCGATTTTTTTCGGTTTGATCATTGCTTACGTCATTAATCCTATCGTCAATTTTTTTGACAAGTATGTGCAGAAACTTTTCGGTGACCGGCTCGTTAAGCGTTTTCGTTCCACCGAAAAGGTGATCCATGTGATCAGCGTGATCCTATCGCTTTTGTTATTTTTATTGATCATTGCCCTTTGTTTTTACCTGATCATTCCGGAATTTGTTTCCTGTATCAGCGATCTGGCGGCGAAACTTCCGCAGCAGATTCATGACGCGTCCGATAAAATGATCAAAACCGTCCGTTCGGATTCCGGCTTGCGTAATATCACAAACGACGCTGTCAAAATAGCGGAAGAATGGATGGAAAAATCGCTGGTACCGCGTTTGACGAATTGGGTAACGGAATTCTCCTGGGCAAGTGACGTTGCCAACGGCATCGGTGCGGTCGTCGGATTCTTCAAAAACTTTGTCATCGGTCTGATCTGCGCATTGTATCTGTTACTGCAAAAGTCGTTGTTTTTACAGCAGTTTAAGAAAATGATCTATGCTGTTTTTAAAAACAAAACCGCTGACAGTATCGTCAACGTTTCCCGAAAAACGCATTCCATTTTCAACGGTTTTATCAACGGAAAACTGCTGGATTCACTGATCATCGGAATCCTTTGTTTTATCGGTGTAACGGTTTTGAAAATACCGTATACCATGCTGGTGTCGGTCATTGTCGGAATCACGAATATCATTCCCGTCTTCGGACCGTACCTCGGCGGGATCCCGTGCTTTATTCTGATCCTTCTGGCCAATCCGGTAAAAGGCATTACATTCGGCGTTTTTGTCATTTTACTGCAAATGCTGGACGGTAACTTTATCGGTCCGAAAATACTGGGCGATAAAACCGGCCTTGAAACCTTCTGGGTCGTCTTTGCCATTACGGTCGGCGGCGGTTTGTTCGGCGTTTTCGGTATGCTGATCGGTGTGCCGGTTTTCGCCGTTTGTTATTACCTGTTCGGTCGATTGATCAATCATCTGCTGCGCAGAAAAAATATGCCGACCGAAAGCTCGTATTACGGTGAAAGCACCGCAGATGTCATACCGCCTGAAAGCACTCCGCCGGAAGCGGACGCCGCTCCTGCCGAAAAAAAGGAGGAGTCAGAGTGAATCAAGTCCGGACTGAGGTGCAGAATTGGTTGGACCGACCGGAAATCCGGTTGGGTTATTCCGCGATCGGCCGGCTGGTTATTGCCGCCGCCAAATGCTGCACGGTTCTTTCCGCCGATAATAATGCCGAAGCCCGTGAAAAAATCAGGTTGGTGTTAAGTGAAACCGAAAACGGGAAGAAGCAAATCACGCAAACCGTTTTTGAAACATTGCCGTTTCCCGAAAAGAAAATACTGATCGGGGAATGTTGTGAAAAGTATATCACCGCTTTTTCGAAAATTGAAAAAAGTATGAAATAATAAAAGGGCGACCCGACGGGTGGCTCTTTTGTTATAAGTAAAATAGTGTCGAATTTTATTTAATATATACAAAAAACGGCGATAAACATTTTTGTTTATTTTGGAAAACAGACAAAAAACT
>JAZUFP010000203.1:0-6593 GCA_045640765.1 Acutalibacteraceae bacterium | reverse complement strand
TTTGTTGATATATTTTGCGATCCGCTTTCCGACCGTTGTTTTCCCGCAGGTCGGCATACCGATCAGTACGATATTTTCCTTTTGACGGTACAGCTGCGCGTAAACAGCATCGGTAACGGCGGTATCCGCCTTGATGCCGTGGAAATACTCGATCGCCTCGACCGCCTGCGCGCACAGCATATACAATCCGCCCGCTGCTGGAATTCCCCGACGGCGTGCCGCCAATACAAGATTGGTACGAAGCGGATGATAAATCGCGTCCAGCACTCCGGAAAGATTCTGGAATTTCGACAAATCAACAGGTATATTTCCTTCATTCGGGAACATACCGACCGGGGTAGTATTTACAATAATTTCAGCATCGCGATGTTTTGCCGACGCTTCTTCATAAGACACAACGCCGGAACGCGGCTGACGGGAAACAAAAATAATCTGTTTTGCGCCGAGTGCCTGCAAAACGGAAAAAGCGGTTTTGGAAGTACCGCCCGTGCCGAGGACCAGCACTTTTTTCCCCATGACCGAAATACCGGCGCGGCAGATGAGGGCGCGCATACCGACAAAATCGGTATTATAGCCGTACAGTTTTCCGTCCCGGTTGACAACAGTATTGACGGCACCGATACTTTTCGCCGCGTCGGAGATCTCATCCAGATACGGCATCACAGTCGTCTTGTACGGAATGGTCACGTTGATACCGTTGAATTCGCGCGATTTCATAAAGGATTCCAGTGCGTCCGGCGGCAACTCGATCAACTCATACGGTTTATGCGCAACCGCTTCATGGATTTCGCAGGAATAACTGTGGCCGAGATGTTCACCGATCAATCCGTAGCGCATATCCCGTTTCCTTTCGCTAAATAATCTGTCCCGAAGCGCCCGGTCAGTAAATCACAGAGCACCAGCGCGGTCACGCTGTCGATCACCGGGCAGATCCGACGGATGATCGCCGGATCGTGACGCCCTTTGGCAAGTATTTCCGCATTGGCGCCGTGAATAAAATCAACCGTCTTCTGGGTACGGGCGATCGTGGGTGTCGGTTTTACGGCACAGTCAAATACCACGGGCATTCCGTTCGTAATGCCGCCGTTGATACCGCCGTTGTGATTGGTTTCGGTAACGACAGCACCGTTTTCCATGCGAAACGGATCGTTGGCCTGATCGCCTTTCAGATCGGCAAAACCGAAGCCCGTACCGAACTGGACGCCCTTGATCCCGCCGAGACTGAACAGCGCGTGGGAAAGCAACCCTTCCACGCTGTCAAACCATGGTTCCCCCACACCGGCGGGAAGTCCGCAAACGGCGGTCTGGGTCACGCCGCCGACGCTGTTCTGTTCCTCTCGTGCCTGCAATATCCGTTCTTTGATTTTTTCGGCACTTGTCGGATCCAGCGTCGGGAAATCCGATTTTTTCAAAAGTTCGATATCCTCGTTTACATTTTCAAAGGGGCGGTCCGCCGTTTCACCGCAGCGCAGAATGTGAGTTGAAAGCGTGATTCCGCACTGTTCCAAAGCCGGTAATAATATACCTCCGACTGCCACGAGTGCCGCGGTGACACGTCCCGAAAAATGACCGCCGCCGCGATAATCCTCAAACCCGTGATATTTGCAGAATGCAGCATAATCCGCGTGGGACGGACGTGGCACGCCGTATTCATAGTCACTGCTTTTGGTATTTTCATTGGGGATCATGATACAGATCGGTGTTCCCGTTGTTCGCCCGTTAAAAACACCGCTGACGATTTGAAACGCATCATTTTCGCGGCGCGGCGTATCCAGTTCGGAAGAAGGACGGCGGCGCGCCAGTTCCCGTTCGATCCGTTCGTTATCGACCTTTATCCCCGGTGCCAAACCGTCCAGCACCGCGCCGACGGCTTTTCCGTGGCTTTCCCCGAACAATGTCAGCGAAACGGATTGTCCAAATGTGTTTTTCATGTTCTTTCCCCTACTCTTGAAAGAATTTCCTGCGGTGTCATTTCACAGAACCGGAACGAGCCGATCTGATCTGAAATGACCGTGGTGATCGCCGCCGTTTCTTTCTTTTTATCGTGCAAAAGATACGGCAGCAGCGCATCGTCGGAAAACGCGATACCGGTCGGCAGATCATATTTTTCCAACACGTTTTTCAAGCGTTCACGGATCTTTTCACCGCAGAACGGCAGCATTCCCGCCGCCACACATTCGCCGTGCAGCAATTTGCCTTCGGCGGCGCTCTCGATCGCGTGACCGAGTGTATGCCCGAAATTCAGCACACGGCGCAAACCCTTTTCCTGCGGATCCTGCTCCACGACCGATTTTTTGACCGCTAACGCGCCGGATATGATCTGCGGCAGATCATTTTCGAGATCGGTCGAACGTTCAACCCGTTCAAACAGCGCGGCATCACCGGTGACCGCCATTTTGATCGCTTCCGCCAAACCGGCGTGCAGTTGCCGACAATCCAAAGTGTGCAGTGTTTCGGGATCGATCACGACCCTTTTCGGCGGATAAAACGCACCGACAATATTCTTGACGCCCATAAAATCGACCGCCGTTTTACCGCCGACAGAAGAATCCACCTGCGACAGCAACGTGGTCGGAATATTATAAAAATCAATTCCGCGCATATAGCAGGACGCGGCAAATCCGCTTAAATCCCCGACGACACCGCCGCCGACCGCGACCATGCAATCCTTACGGGTAAAATCACGGTTCAGCATTTCGGTCAACAGGTGTTCAAATTGATCCATGCTTTTGCTGGCTTCGCCCTGCTCGATCACCACCGGGACAGGTATTTTGCAGGCGGCGGCAACCGTTTCGGCATATTGTGCCGGCACACCGCTATCGGTGACGACCAGAACTTTACGATCCAGATCCAGCAACGTGCCGATCCGGTTCAATGCACCGTTTTCCAGAACGATGTCGTAATCTCCCATACTGCAAGAAACGGGAATGATCATATCGGTACCCCCTTACTGCGCATGATCGGTGTAATACGTACCGACCAGTTTCAACCGTGCGCAAATTGCCGAAAGTTCACGAAGCATATCCTGCCCGTTCGGCGTGTTGATATTGCCCTCGGCTTCGATATAAAAGAAATAATTCCATTGCAGATCTTTCATCGGACGGCTGCGCAAAGTACGCATATTATAACCGTGCGCGCCGATGATATTCAGCGTCTGCGCCAAAGCACCCGCGCGGTTCTGAACGGTAAATACCAAAATAAAATTCTCATTTTCCCGGACCGCCGAACCGGAAGAACGGCTCGCGACACGGGAAAGCGCGGCAAATCGGGTCGTATTATTGCCACTGTCGTTGATTTGATTGCTGATTATTTCCAAACCGAATATTTTTGCCGTTTCTTCCGAAGCGATGGCGGCAATGCTGCTGTCTTCACATTCGCTGATATATTTCGCTGCCGCCGCGGTATTGAAATAGGACTGTGTATCAAAGCCGTTTTTACGGATAAAATCCGCGCACTGTTCCAGTGCCTGCGGATGACTGATCACCGTTTTGATATCCTTCAAATCGGTTCCTTTTCGTGCTATCAGACAATGTCTGACCGAAAGTTCCGTTACCTGATTGACAAAAAGTTCACCGGAAAAGATCAGATCCATGACCGGTCCAACTTCACCCGCGAAACTGTTTTCCAACGGCAAAACCACGCAATCGTACAATCCGTTTTCGGTTCCGTTGTAGGCCTTTGCAAAATCATCGCAGGCGATCAGCCGCGCGGCGGGAAACATCTGTTTGGCGGCGATATTCGCGTAAGCGCCCTCTACCCCGCAGTATGCGACCTTCATACCTTCATTGAGCCGTGTCTGAAAATCGCAGGACAGATCGACCGTATTTTTCAGGAAACGGACGTAATACGACGCGATCACCGGATCATCAACAAAATCGCGATAGCGTTCCGCCATGGCGGCTTCACGCACGGGATCGCGCACCGGCAGACCCCGTTCTTTTTTATAGGCGGCAACCGTTTTGCAGGCGTTCATGCGCCGTTCAAATAATTTTGCCATTTCGGCGTCAATTTCACTGATCTGCCGACGGGCCTGTTCCAAATCGTTCATAACAATTTCCTTTCACACTTATAAAAAAACGACTTCCCGAAAGGAAGCCGCAGCTACGAATCAAGTTTCGATGCTGTTACGCAGTCTGCTGACTTCCGATAAAAACGTACTGGCGGATACCGTAATAGGAATAATAAAAAACGCAGTACGCAAAATAGCGCACTGCGGCAAAAGCAGACAGAACAACCAAACCGCGTGACTGACGGTCCGCGGCAATATGATTCATATTGCAATTGCCCTGCATCTTCATAAATATTTCTCCTATTACTGATTATTATTGTTATTATAACTTGTTTTTATGCCGATGTCAACCGTAAAACAAAGTGATTTGACAAAATTTTTTCTGCGGTATCATATAAGAAAACAGCAGATCATGGGATCTGCTGTTTTCGTTTAACTGATTTTCAGTTTTAATCTTAATTTGTCGCTGATCATGGCGATAAATTCGGAATTGGTCGGTTTACCGCGTTCGTTCTGGATCGTATATCCGAAATACGAATTCAGCACGTCGATATCGCCCCTGTCCCACGCGACCTCGATCGCGTGACGGATCGCGCGTTCCACCCGTGAAGAAGTGGTATTATGTTTCTTCGCGACCGTCGGATACAGGATTTTCGTTACCGAATTCATATATTCACTGTTTTTGACCGACAGCAAAATCGCCTCTCGCAGATAGTGATACCCCTTGATATGCGCCGGCACACCGATTTGATGGAAAATTTCAGTTACCATCAGTTCCAGGTCGGTATCGGTCACCACGTTATCCCGGATCACGACCGGCGATACTTCATTGCGCCATCCGGAAAGCTGGATGATGCGTTCCGCCATGGTATTGATATCAAACGGCTTCAAAAAATAATAACTCGCGCCGGCTTCCAGCGTTTCTTTTTCCAGACGCTGATTATCAAAACTGGACATCGCCATGACCATCGGCTTGTCCTTTGAGTCCATCGTCCGGACATTTTCCAAAACGCCGAGTATATCCAGATTCGGCATAAAAACGTCCGCCAGGATCACGTCGGGATGCGCGGTGCGGATTTTCTCGATCACCCTGCGCCCGTCCTTTTCACACAGCATAACATCCATGCCGTAACTGCCCAGCGCTTTGGCGCAGCTCTGACCCAGTTCGGTCGAATCATCCGCAACAACAATTTTCAATCTCTTTTCCATTGATTTTACCTCCTTTTTGGTTTCGTTCCATATTCTACCACGTTCTTTTCCGGAATGCAAGCATTTTGTGCAAAAAACGATAATATTACATAATTTTATCTTAAATTCTCATTTATTATTACATTTATTTACATAATTCGACGAAAACAATCAAACAAGAAAATACCGCCGCCCCATTCGGGACGACGGTGTTTTACACATATTTACGAAATTAACACGATCATCAGACACCCGACAAATCAAACGGCGGGATATACTCCTCCCGGGCGCTGGAACGCTGCTGCATATAGCAATTTTCAAAACCGCTGTCACAAATCACCGACAGTACCTTTTCATATTCGCGTGTGGTGATCCGGCGGTCAATAGGTTTCATGCGTTTTGCCGCTCCTTCGGGCAGATACTGACTCATGATACTGAAATACGCGTTCGGCGTATTCTCCTTCACCCATTCAAAAACGGCAATGGCATCACGGGTTGCCTGCGGCAGGATCAGATGCCGTACGATCAGCCCTTTTTGCAGAATGCCGGCATCGTCAAAAACGCATTCCGGCTGTAAGCGGTAGCAGGTTCGGATCGCCCGCTCGGCCACTTCGGGATAATCCGCCGCGCCGGAGTACGCAAAGGCGTGCGCCGTGTCACGGTATTTATAATCCATCAGATAAATATCAATATACGGTGCGATCTGTTCAAGGGTTTCCGGCTTATCATATCCCCCGGAATTGTAAACGATCGGAATATTCGGGCGGTAGATTTCCAGCGCACGGCAAATAGCGTGAGCGTAGTGAGTCGGATTGACAAGGTTGATATTATGCGCACCTTTGGCTTCCAGTTCCCGGAAAATATCCGCCAGACGTTCCGCCGAAACGGTTTTTCCGTATCCGGCATGACTGATACGCTCATTCTGACAGAAAACGCATTTCAGCGAGCAACCGCTGAAAAAGACCGTGCCGGAACCGCGTGTACCGCTGATGCACGGTTCCTCCCAAAAATGCAAAGCAGCCCTTGCTACACGGGGCAGCAAAGGCATTTTGCAATATCCTGTTGAATTTTCGGTATCGGTACGGTTACTGCGGCAATTCCGCGGGCACTGATTGCAGATCATTCTGAACTTCCTGTTCGGTCGGTACGGGAATTTCCGTTACACGCCGACGCACGACAACATCGTCGAAGTTTTTGCGGAAACAAACCCGACCCATAAATTTTTCATCACAGTTCCGGCAATAAAACTTTGCCGTAAACCAGCGGTTGCGATAGCGCCATTTTGTGATTCGTTTCATGCGCGAACCGCATTTTTCACACTCTAATTCCAACGCCTGCCGATCCACCAGCGGATCGTCCAACCGATTCAGATAATACGGTTTGAAGGTCAACCGTT
>JAZUFP010000202.1:0-4882 GCA_045640765.1 Acutalibacteraceae bacterium | reverse complement strand
AACGGCAAGTAAAAATGTCTTGCCGTTCTCCATAAAAATATTCAGTTTTGTCGGTTGTTTCTTTAATCTATAATTTCATAATCAAATGGCCAGCCAAATGATTCTCTTTCTTTTTTATTTCTTTCCAATATTTCATGGAATATTGAGATATCTTTGTTAAATTCACCGGATAAACTCTTTTCGCCTTTAATAATAACCTTGTCTGCATCGCATTCACTCCAAAGCATGTCCCAAAATGCATCCCAATTGTGGCCACATTCATCATCAAAGCCGAAAGCAATTCTGATTTTTTCGTGAATATCGTATACATATTTGCATCCGGTCAAATCCAATTCAATTATTTTCATAAAATACCCTCCTTATATGATTTCATAAAATGTTTCGTAATGGTCGTATGTTACAAATATCAAACCGTCATTTGACCATAAAATTCGTTGTTTGTTTCTTTTCCCGGATTTGTAGTTGATATCTGCTTCATACCAAACGCGTCCATCTTTTTGTGGCAAATGACCATTGGAATTATAAAATACACCTTGTGTTATCATACTATTAGGCGCAAAATTTGACAACCATTTTCCGGATTTCCAACCTTTTTCGTTGGCTTGGCTTTTTGAAATGTAATATTCCGGCAATTTACCGTCATATTTAAGTGACCAATCTACACCGTTTATGGTAGCTGTTCCTGCCTGAATAGGTTTCATCTTTTCTATGTGGCACCGGCAGTTTGGGTGTAACGGCGGTTCGGGCCCCACAGCTTCATCAATTAAGTATATTTTACCGCGATGTCCGGCACATTCCAAGCACCGCTTCAAATCTTCGATTGTGAGCCAATGCTTGTATTTGGTGCTCTCTGTAATTTTGGGTGATAATTCATCACCGTTAATGGCTACAATAACAATTGCTGATTCTAAACTCAAACAATTTACTCCTTTGCTATTTTAGCATAATCATTACTGAAAGTACAGATAAAACACCGACAAAACTTAAATACGGTATTTTTCTTTGTGATTTCAAAAATATTATAACGATAAACAATGCGACATTCACCGACATCTTTCAGCGGATGATCCCGGCGGATCATTCACCGGAAATATGTCGGAAACGGCACAAAGTGCGGCAAGTGAAAACAAACTGAAAGATGCGTCAGAAAAAAATTCAGGTAAAAAATAACGGGCGGGTGATACCCGCTCCCTACGACACAACCACACCGCGGCCACCCGATTTCTACGCAATGTTTGCCGCTTACTTTTACTTGCGGTTGTCAAAAGCGCACTTGAAAGTTGGTTGATTTTTATTCTGCTATAAGTTAAAATTAAGAAAAAATCAAAGGAGTGTTTTTATGCTTGGCAAAAAACTATCCGAGTTGCGTATGACAAACCGTATGACCCAGGATAACATTGCAGATAAACTGAATGTTTCAAGGCAAACCGTGCAAAAATGGGAAAGCGGTACGGCATTGCCCACATTGGATAAATTGATACGGTTATCGGAGCTTTTTCACGTTACGCTTGATTACCTTTGCAAAGACCTGAAATATACGGCTGATTTTTCCGGCAGGATCGGTGAAGAACTATTGCCGAATTACAGCAGTATTCATGAATGGGAGCTTTGGTCAAAGACTTTGATGATTGAATATCGGCAGTGTTTAGATGAAGGCAAAGATATCGAAGAGTATAAGGAATTATTTGAAGCCATAATGCATTTGCCGGCAACCGATGAAAAGGAAAAAATGTGCGACGCACTGTTTTCTTTGATCGCCAAACTACCCGATGTTGACGGATATCCCTATTTTGAGCCAAATGATATTGAGGCCATCAAAGCCGAACGCAAGGATTACAAATTATCCGCAAAAGAATATAACCCGGATGATAAAATACTTGGCGGATGGTATGGGCGTATTTGCGGATGCTTACTTGGGAAGCCGGTCGAAGGCATCCGTTCAAACGAGCTTAAAATACTATGTGAAGAAAGCGGTAATTACCCGCTTAAAAAATATATATTAAAAAACGACTTGCCGGAAAACATTCAAGACAAAATTCAATTTCCGATCAACACAAGGGTATATTCAAGTGATTTAGGATATATGCCTTCGGATGATGACACCAATTATATGGTTATGGCGCTGGAACTTTTAAAGAAGTTCGGCAGGAATTTTTCTTCGGAAAACGTGGCGGAGATCTGGCTTTCCTCTCAACCGAAAACTGCGTATTGTACCGCCGAAAGAGTTGCATATAAAAATCTGTTAAACGGATTTTTGCCGCCCGATTCCGCATGCTATAAAAACGCTTACCGCGAATGGATCGGTGCACAAATCCGCGGGGATGTTTTCGGCTATGTTAATCCGTGCGATCCCGAAACGGCAGCAGATATGGCATGGCGGGATGCACGTATCTCTCATGTCAAGAACGGCATATACGGTGAGATGTGGGTTGCTGCCATGATTGCCGTTGCTTACGGCACCGATGATATGCTGTCAATCATCAGAGGCGGACTGGCACAAATACCGTCAAAAAGCCGTTTATATAGTGCCGTTGAGTTGATTTGTTCGGATTATGAGTCCGGAATAGAACAACAGGTTTGCTTTAACAACATTGCAAAGCGCTGGAACGAAAATACCGGACATGATTGGTGTCATACGATTTCAAATGCGGAAATCGTGGCGGCGGCGTTGCTGTATGGCAAAGGAGATTACGGAAAATCCATCTGTCTTGCAGTTGAACAGGGGTTTGACACCGATTGTAACGGTGCAACGGTCGGCTCTGTTTTGGGCGTTATGCTTGGATATGATAAAATACCGATCGAGTGGACAGGCATTATCAACGATACGTTAGAAACCGGCATCTGTGGTTACAGTAGGGTCTCGGTCAAAAAAATGGCCGAAGAAACCAAAGCGTTTTGCCTGCTTAAATAACAAAATCGTTCAGAACGGCAAACCGATCGGCGCAGGGTGTGGCAAATGAAAACAAATTAAAAGATGCGTCGTAAAAAATACGTCATAAAGTAAAACGCCAAAGATTTTTAGTCTTTCGGCGTTTTGAAAAAGTTTCAATTATTTGATTGTTCGGACTGTTCCGTAGACCCTTTTACTCTTTTCGTTAGTATAAAAGCCTTGAACGGTTACGGTTTTCGCTGCAGAAAGATTACCGATTTCTAAAATCGCCACATAAGTGCAGTTTAAATCTTCGACGGTAACAAGTGTGCCGTCGTTGTAGAACGAATCGTAAACGTCGTCCATTGCTATCGTGGTGACAACATCATTTACGGTTACTTTAAGACCAACATTTCGGTAGGATTCAACCTCTTCTGCAGAAGCGGAAAGTTTTAAAATTAAGCGGGTATCGCCGTTGCTGTGGATTTGCGTGCCGACTTTCAGATCTTCACACTGGCGTACGGTTTTACCGCACGCTATACACACACCATTCGAAAAATCGTGTTTTAATGCAGGTATTGTTTCAATTCCATAAAATACTTTTCCGCAAACCGAACAGGCATATCCCTCTGTGGTTCCTGATTCAGTGCAGGTGGCTTCTTTGGCAGCTACAAATTGACTTTGATGACCCAGTGCTGCAATTTTTTCCTGTGCAGTGTAAATTTCCCCACATTGGTCACAGTGTGAACCCTCTGTCAATCCGCTTTGAGTACATGTGGGTGCAATATAAGCGTCGGTGACAGCATGGTGACCGGTTGCCGGAATCGTCTCCATTCCACCGAAAACAAAACCGCATACGGCGCAATATACCCCTTTAGTATATCCATCCTCCGTGCAGGTGGGATTTTTTTGATTGACTGCTACGATCTCACCTTCGTGAAGACATTTTTCCCAGCCGGCGTAAATGTTTACGGTTTGCGATGTCTGATATTCTATTGAAAAATCAAACGGTATTTCGCAGGCGCTATCCGCAAACCAACCTTTGAAAAGAATATAACCGTCAGTTGATGGGTCTATCGTAGGTTTGGAAATTTTGGGATATGTATAAGATGTAGATGATCGATGCACATTGATTCCCGTGACATAATATCGATGTTCATGTCTCATTATTTTATAAGTTGTATCATCAGGCCAATTAAATAATTGGAAATTTTCAACATCGAGATTAATATTAAATTTTGCTTCGACAGTTCCTATTTGAGAACTGGTTGTTCCTTCATCAATAGTACCCCCGCCGCCGCTTTGCATTGCATTAACCAACAATGATGATGACAGCATTGATAGAATAACAAGCACGGATAGCACACCTTTAAAAAGTGTTTTAATTTGTTTTTTCATTTCTTTTTTCCTCTCTTTTTATGATAAGATGTAACAATGTAATAATATCACATTATATCAACCTTGTCAATATGTTTTACATGCAGTATTGCTTGATGTTAATTTGCAAAAAAATAAGCAATACTATATGTAGAGGTGATAATATTGCATTCAAGAATAAGAACCGCACGAGAAGAAAAAGGATATACACGAGAAAAATTTGCAGAAGCACTTGATGTAAGTGTTTCTTATCTTGCGGAATTAGAGAGAGGCAGAACGGGGATTTCCGTAAAAATGCTTATAAAGGTTTGTAAACTATTAGGATTGTCAGCTGATTATGTTCTTTTCGGCACAGAACGCACATCTGACCAAAAGAGATTAGATAATATTCACCGAATTGATAAAAAATATTTACCGTTGCTTGATAGCACGATTAACGAATTGCTTATTTTAAGTAAAAAGTAAAGTCACATTGTCCCTATCGGTGGGTACGTCTGAACGACTCGCCGATACTTCAAAACGGCAAGCTGATCGGTGCCGTGACCCACGTTTTAGTAGACGACCCGACCACCGGCTACGGCATTTTTGCCGAAAATATGTTGGAAACAGCGCAGGGTGTGGCAAATGAAAACAAAT
>JAZUFP010000201.1:0-2363 GCA_045640765.1 Acutalibacteraceae bacterium | reverse complement strand
TTTGTTTTATTTGTGCCGTTTTTCGGTAAAGGGCTTGCAACACGGGGGAAAATCAATTATAATAATATAAATATTCCGAAACGGGAGGAGCGATCTGCGATAAAGCGGTCAACGATCAGAAAAACCGTGCTTTGCGCGGTCGGCATAACAGCGGCGCTGGCATTGCTGTCGGCACTCGGCGGATGCGGTAAAAAAGTGCCGGAAACGAAACAGCAGAATATCAATCCGTTCTGCCGCAAATTAAAACAGGCACAGCCGGTCAACGTGCTGGTGATCGGTGACTCGATCAGCGAGCCGGCTGAAAACTGGCCGCAGACGGTGGCGGCGCATCTGGAAGATACCTATCATTCCGACGTGCATCTCGAAAACGTTTCAATGGGCGGAAACGGCTCTTACGCCGGCTACGCCCGCGCGCTTTCGGTGGACGACGGGATCGCTTATGACCTGATCATTTTCTGCCACGGGCAGAATGACGGTGAAAACAGCAACTGTTTCTGGTACGAAGCCATGATCCGTGCCTGCCGTGAAAAATATCCCGACGCTTCCATGATCTCGGTGCTGGAATCGGCACAGAAATCTTTTACCGAAACCATTACCAATACGCAAGCCATGGCGGATCATTACGGCATCTGGCAGGCCGATACCGTTACTCCGTTCACAAACGGGGAAAACGGCGCTTATGATACGCTGACCGATGACGGCTGTCATCCGAACACCGCCGGACAGGCGGTTTACGCCAAAGTGGTAGCCGGCGCGATCGACACGCAGGTGAACGACCCGAAACCCCTTCCGCCGAAAGAGATCGAATCGGTCTGGGGCAAGGACGTGGAGTGGTTTTCCGCATTGTATTGGATCAGACCGGAAGACTTTGAATACAACGCCGATACGTTTACCTATACCTACACGGCGGCGGAAGACCTGACCGGGGATATGGGGCTGGATTATTTCCATTTGCCGCTTGAAAAGAATCATACCGTGATCACGGCGGCCGGAAAAGAATTAAAGGTCATTGATTTTGACTGGTCCATGTGGCCGAAACAGGAACACATTTCACATATCGGTGAATTTGCGCTGAAAAAGGGCGAAACGCTTACCGTTACGCTGACCAACGCGGAAGCGGCGGCGGAATTCCGCGGTCTTTGTATCAGCACACCGAAACAATAAAAGTAAGGGAGCAACAGTACAATGGAAAACGCAAATCTTTTCTGTCAGAAACTCAAAGCCGGACAGCCCGTCAATATTCTGGTGGTCGGGGATTCGATCAGCGAACCGGCCGAAAACTGGCCGCAGACGGTGGCAAAGGAACTGGAAGAAACCTATCATTCCGAGGTGTATCTTGAAAACGTTTCAATGGGCGGAAACGGCTCTTACGCGGGGTATGTCCGTGCCATTTCATTGAACGACGGTATCGATTACGACCTGGTCATATTCTGCCACGGTCAGAACGACGGCAAACACAGCAACTGCTACTGGTACGAAGCCATGATCCGTGTCTGCAACCGGAAATACCGTCACGCTTCCATGATCTCGGTGCTGGAATCGGCACAGAAAGAATTTACCGAAACCATTACCAACACGCAGGCCGTGGCGGATCATTACGGCATCTGGCAGGCCGATACCATCACCCCGTTTATGAGCGGCAAATACGGCGAATATATGTCGCTGACCTATGACGGCTGTCACCCGAATCCGCCCGGACAGGCGATCTATACAACGGTGGTCAAGGGGGTCATCGACGCGCAGGTGAACGATCCGAAACCTCTGCCGCCGAAAGATATCACGCCGATTTCGGACGATCTCGAAAAACTGGAAAACGCGTACTGGATCGGTCGTGACGCCTTTTCGTATGATCCGCAGACGCTGACCTTCACCTATGTCGCCGAAAAAGACGCGACGGGGGAAATGGGTATTGATTATTTCCATCTGCCGATCGAAAAGAACCGAACGGTCATCACGGTCGCCGGCAAGGTCCTGCAAACGGTGGAATTCGATTGGTCGATCTATCCGAAACAGCGCCACATCACATATATCGGCGCTATGGACCTCAAACAGGGTGAAACGCTTGCCGTTACAATGACCAACGCGGAAGCGGCGGAAGGATTCGGCGGCATCTGCGTCAGCACGCCGGAAGATTGATAATCCGGTTTACCGGGCAGAAAGAAAAGCAGACGGTGTTATACCGCCTGCTTTTTATCTTTATTGTTTCTGCGTTTGGTCAGTTTTCAAATCTGGCGTCGATCGTTTTGCATTCAAAACGCAGATTTGAAAAGTCCTCATTGTAAAGAATCGTGAAAAACGCGTTTTCTTCCGGACGGGTTTCCTCCAGGGTGCTTTTTATGGTCACCTTATCACCCTTTTTGAGG
>JAZUFP010000200.1:0-3117 GCA_045640765.1 Acutalibacteraceae bacterium | reverse complement strand
CAACCGTGCGCCGGTGTAAAAATCAGTAAAATCACCAACCTTTCGGACGATATCGCACTGAGTCTGGCGACGGCCGGCGTTCGTATAGAAGCCCCGATCCCGAATAAGGCGGCGGTCGGCATTGAAGTACCTAATAAGGACAGCGCCACGGTCGGCGTGCGGGAGATTTTGGAATCGCCGGCATTTTCGTCTTCCAAGAGCAAATTGACGATCGCGTTGGGCAAAGATATTGCCGGTAACGCTGTTGTCGGGGATATTGCCAAAATGCCGCACGGTCTGATCGCCGGCGCGACCGGATCCGGTAAATCGGTTTGTATCAACTCGATCATCATGAGTATTCTCTATAAAGCAAAGCCTGATGAGGTCAAATTGCTGATGATCGACCCGAAAGTCGTTGAACTCGGTATTTATAACGGGATACCGCATCTGTTGGTCCCTGTTGTTACCGAGCCGCGAAAAGCCGCCGGTGCATTGGGCTGGGCGGTCAGCGAAATGGAAAAGCGTTATATGATGTTTGCCAATCGCGGTGTGCGTGATATTGCCGGTTATAATAAGCTGGTCGAATCGCTGAAAGAGGAAGAACCGGAACTTGAAAAAATGCCGCAGATCGTCATTATCATTGACGAGTTGGCGGACCTGATGATGACCGCGCCGAGTGAGGTGGAGGATTCCATCAACCGTATTGCCGCGAAAGCGCGTGCCGCCGGTATGCATTTGCTGATCGCCACACAGCGTCCGTCGGTCAATGTTGTTACCGGTGTAATCAAGGCCAATATTCCTTCCCGGATCGCGTTTGCCGTTTCTTCGCAAATCGACAGCCGTACCATTCTGGATACCGGCGGTGCCGAAAAACTGTTGGGACGTGGCGATATGTTATTCAGTCCGGTTGGTAGTACGAAACCCAGTCGGGTGCAGGGCTGTTTTGTCAGCGACGAGGAAGTTGAATCGGTCGTTGAATTTATCAAACACAGCGGTGACGCTGATTACAGTGACACCATTATGGAAGAAATTGAAAAACACGCTGTGATGGATAAGAAACAGAAAAACGCCGCCGCATCCGAAGAAGGGATCAGTGATGATGCCGATCCCGTACTGGATGAGGCCATTCGTGTTGTTGTTGAAGCGGGGCAGGCGTCAACCTCTTTGCTGCAACGCAAATTAAAGTTGGGTTATGCCCGCGCCGCGCGTGTAGTCGATCAGTTGGAAGAACGCGGTGTGGTCGGTCCTTTTGAGGGTTCCAAACCGCGAAAGGTACTTATAACGCCCGAACAACTGATGGAACGTGAAGCCGGTGAAGAGTAATATTTTACCCGTACGCACGGTCAAATTGATAAAATTTGCCGTAGCTGCGCTGATCGTTCTTTGTGCGCTGTTTTCCGTATTGCTGACCTTTGGTGACGGCGTTTCTTTTCCGAATTGGGAAAGTATCTTTCGTTCGGCGAAAGTCGCACCGGCGAATTCACTGGAAACGTCCCGCGACTTTTTTCGGGTCATTGATGTGGGGCAGGGGGATTGCCTGCTGTTTTACAGCAACGGTTCTGCCGCGATGTTTGACGTTGGCCCGCAGGAATCTTCCTATGTTCTGCAATCTAAATTGCAGCGTTACGGCATCAATACGTTGGATTTGCTTTCCTTTTCGCATTATGAAGAAGACCATGCCGGCAATGTTTCCGCACTGCGTAAGTGGTGTGGTATTCAAAATCTTTTACTGCCGAAACCCGTTGATTCAACAGAAGATCCGAAAGGAATTTTGTCTTTGCGGTCTTCGGTGATTTCCGGCGGCGGAAAGGTTTATACTGCCAGTCAGGGTATGGTGATCACGGTCGGTAATTTTGAAATTACTGTATTGGCGTGCTTTTCGGAAGAGGATGACGTCAACAATCAATCACCGTACTTTATGGCGGAAATTGACGGCAACCGCATTCTTTTGACAGGGGATGCGGAGTCGGCAGCGGAAGAACGGTTATTTGATGAAAACCTTGATCTTACCTGCGAAATATTGAAGGTACCGCATCATGGCAGTAATTCCTCGACTTCAAAAGAGTTTTTGAAACAGTGCCGACCGGACTATGCCGTCATATCCTGCGGCGCGGGGAATCGGTACGGTCATCCGAACGATAATGTATTGCAACGGTTGGAATCGTCAAAAGCGCAGCTTTATCGGACGGATATGGATGGCGATATTACGTTCTATTTTGAGAACGGCGATATTGAAGTGAAAACCGAGAATTAAGAAGCAGATCACTATCGCTTTTTTGAATAGTGATCTGCTTTTCAGTTTTACTCTTGTCTTAGGGCGCGTGAGTCTTCAATTTCACCGAATAACAGGGTAATGCACCAGATACCTGCCAACGCGATGACGGTATAAATGATACGCGCGATAATCGAACCGGAACCGCCGAACAGCCACGCTACCAGATCGAAACGGAACAGGCCGACCAATCCCCAGTTCAGCGCACCGATGATGGTAAGGATCAGACTGATTTTGTCAAGCATTGATTTCACCTCTTTATTTTCAATCAAATTAAAAGGTCGCTTTGCAACTGCAAAACGACCTTTTCTAATTGCCGAATCAGCAGCAATTACTTCATGCTGTTTTCATAAGATTCAATCATTTTCTTGACCATCTGTCCGCCGATGGAACCGGCCTGCTTGGAGGTAAGATCGCCGTTATAGCCCTGCTTCAGGTTGACGCCGACTTCGTTAGCGGCTTCCATCTTGAAACGGTTCAGTGCTTCTTTTGCCTCAGGTACAGTATTTTTAGCCATATTCATTTTCACTCCTCTTCGTTTTTTGCGTCTGCAATACTATTCTGTGAAAGGCAGGAAAGAATATAAGCGGTAAAATTTGTTTGATAAATATTGAAGTTGACAAAAAGTTCTTGATTTTTGAAAATAAAAATTGTATAATATATATGAACGATAATATAATGGAGTTATCATGGTCAGGATATTGTTTGTTTGTCATGGCAATATATGCCGCAGTCCAATGGCTGAGTTTGTGATGAAAGAATATGTACGAAAAGCGGGACTGGACAGTGAATTTGAAATCTCTTCCGCGGCGACCAGCAGGGAAGAGATTGGGCATTCTGTTTATCCGTCAGCGCAAAAAATTCTT
>JAZUFP010000199.1:0-6793 GCA_045640765.1 Acutalibacteraceae bacterium | reverse complement strand
ACCATGGGCATTTCCCTGCTGGACTGTGCCGATCCCGATCCCAAACGCGCCTGCGAAAAAATTTACGAAAAGATCAACCGGCTGGCGGGAAATCTCGTTAAAACCGGGTGTGATATTGAAAACCAATACGGTATTCCGATCATCAACAAGCGTATTTCGGTCACGCCGATCTCCATGCTGGTCGCGTCCGGGCAGGACCCCCTGCTTTACGCCAAAACCTTACAGCGTGTCGCCGACAGTACCGGCGTCAACTTTATCGGCGGTTATTCCGCCCTTGTGCAGAAAGGTTTTTCCGCGGGCGACCGCGCTTTGATCGAGTCCATTCCGGAAGCGTTGAGCGAAACCACCAATCTGTGTTCGTCGGTCAACATCGGCTCGACCAAAGCGGGACTCAATATGGACGCCGTCAAACTGATGGGGCAGGTGATCCGCCGTGCCGCAGAAGTGACCGCCGACCGGGATTGCATCGGTTGCGCGAAGTTGGTCGTGTTCTGCAACGCGCCGGAGGATAACCCCTTTATGGCAGGGGCTTTTCACGGTGTCGGTGAACCGGACAGCGTCATTCACGTCGGCGTATCGGGTCCGGGCGTCGTGCGTGCCGCTTTGCAGAAATGCCCCGACGGAGATTTCGGCGAAGTTGCCGAAACGATCAAACGTACCGCTTTCAAAATCACCCGTATGGGTCAGTTAGTCGGCACCGAAGCCGCCAAACGGCTGAACGTTCCGTTCGGGATCGTGGATCTTTCTTTGGCACCGACCCCAGCGGTCGGCGATTCGGTCGCGCATATCTTAGAAGAAATGGGACTGGAACAGTGCGGTGTTCACGGAACGACCGCTGCGTTGGCTTTGCTCAACGATGCCGTGAAAAAGGGCGGCGTAATGGCGTCCTCAGCAGTCGGAGGACTGTCCGGCGCGTTTATTCCCGTCAGCGAAGACGCCGGCATGATCGACGCCGCGAAATCCGGCACCCTGCATATTGAGAAATTAGAAGCCATGACCGCCGTCTGCTCGGTGGGACTGGATATGATCGCCGTCCCGGGCGACACTACCGCCGAAACCATTTCCGCCATCATCGCGGACGAAGCCGCCATCGGCATGGTCAACAGCAAAACGACCGCCGTGCGCCTGATCCCCGCCATCGGCAAAAAGGCCGGCGAGGAACTGGAATTCGGCGGACTGCTGGGATCGGCACCCATCATGCCTTTGCACCCCGGCAACGCTTCCAAAAAATTCATTGACCGCGGCGGCAGAATCCCCGCGCCGATGCAGAGTTTGAAAAACTGATTGATTACAGATTTTCCTTTTAAGACAAAAACAGCCCCGAAAAAATCGGGGCTGTTTTTTCATACCCGGATCAGCGATTGCTGTTCTGATCGTTTGAGCGGTTTTTGTTCTGATCGTCAGAATTCTTCTTGTTCTGATCGCCCGAACGGTTCTGTTCATCATAACGGTTCTTGTTCTGATTCTTTTCGTCCATCGAAAATCACCCCGCTTTCTACCGGTAGTATCGGTCAAAAGCGGGGCAATTATGCTAAATATTAAATAATTTTTGCGCGTTTTCCCGGGTAGCGGACAAAATCTCCCCGACCGAAGTCCCGCGGATCTCGGCAATGCGCCGTGCCACGTGGATGATACGGTCCGAGCGGTTCAGTTTGCCGCGGAACGGTTCGGGCGATAAATAGGGGCAATCGGTTTCCAGCAGCAGCCGATCCGTCGGCAGTTCCGCCACGATTTCCGGCAGACGCCGCGCGTTTTTGAAGGTCAGCGATCCGCCGACCCCGATATACATTCCGATTTTCAGAATTTCCCGTGCCATTTCCATACTGCCCGTAAAACAGTGTACCACGCCTTTCGGGCAGTACCGTTTCAGCAGTTCCAGCGTATCGGCGTGCGCGTCACGGTCATGCACGATCACCGGTTTATTGAGGCGCAAACTCAATTTCAGTTGTTCCTCAAAGGTTTTCAGCTGATCGGATTTGGTGGAGTCGTCCCAATAATAGTCCAGCCCGATTTCCCCGATGGCAACGCATTTCGGATGCGCCGCGAGCCGCTCGATCTCATCGATCGCGGTTTTGCTTTCCAGGTTTTCGGGGTGAACCCCAACGGCGGCATATACGTAATCGTACCGTTCCGCCAGCGCCAATGCCTGTTCGGACGACGCACCGTCACAACCGCAGGTCACGATACCGCAGACACCGTTTGCCGGCAATTCTTCCGCAAGCAGCCGTTCCCGGCATTCGTCAAATTTCGCGTCGTCATAATGGGCGTGGGTATCGAAGATCAGGCGCTCGTCAAAAGGATAATCGCCCGTCATCAGCGAACCTTACTGCCGGCCGGAATCCCGTCGGCAAAGAGGACGTGCACGTCCTCGCCGCAGTCCGCCGCAAGGATCATGCCGTTGGATTCCACACCGCACAGCACGGCGGGTTTCAGATTGGCGACCACAATGACCGTGTGCCCGATCAGATCTTCCGGCTGATACCATTTGGCAATACCGGACGCGACGGTACGCGGTTTTCCGCTGCCGTCATCCAGCGTCAGTTTCAACAGTTTTTTCGCTTTCGGGATCGGCTCGCAGGCGGTGATCTTTGCCGTACGCAGTTCCACTTTGGCAAAATCGTCGATTGAGATCTGCTCCATGGTCACAACGTTTTCGGCCGCTTCCTTTTCAGCTTCCTTTGCGGCGATTTCAGCTTCGATTTCAGCCATGACTTTCGGAATATCCAAGCGCTGGAACAGCGGCGTTGCCGTACCGACGTGATATTCGGTGACCGCGTCAAATGAGAATCCTTCCACCGTGCAGTTCAGTTGTTCGGCGATCGAATCGGCACATTGCGGAATGATCGGTTTCAGCAGTTGACCCAACAGACGGATGGACGCCAGCAAATGGTACATCACGGCATTCAGGCGCGGCAGTTGCGCCTCGTCCTTCGCAAGAGACCACGGGGTAGTTTCATCGATATATTTATTACAGCGCTTGGCCAGATTCATCACGGCGGCGCAGGCGTCGGCATTGTGGTATTCGTCCATCAGCCGGAAATAATTTTCGACCGTTTCTTTGGCACAGGCGACCAGTTCGCGGTCACATTCCTCGGTCGGGGCCGCGGCGGTCACTTTGCCGTCAAAATACTTGTTGGTCATGGCGATCGACCGGTTGACGAGGTTGCCCAGCGTATTGGCAAGGTCCGCGTTAAAGACGGTCATAAAACTTTCGTAAGTGATCGATCCGTCCTGCGTAAAAGGCATTTGCGACAGCAGATAATACCGAACGGCATCCGCGCCGAAGCGGGCGGCAAGTTCATCGGCATAGATCACGTTGCCGCGGGACTTGGACATTTTATCCTCGCCGACCAGCACCCACGGATGACCCAGTACCTGTTTCGGAAGCGGCAGGCCCAGCGCCATGAGAATGATCGGCCAATAGATGGTGTGGAAACGGACGATATCTTTACCGATCACGTGCAGGTCAGCCGGCCAGAGTTTTTGGAACTGATCGGTACTGCCGTCCGGATCGTAGCCGACACCAGTGATATAGTTGGAAAGCGCGTCGATCCAGACGTAGACCACGTGGCGGTCGTCAAAATCGACCGGAACGCCCCATTTGAAAGACGAACGGGACACGCAAAGATCGGAAAGTCCCGGTTTCAGGAAATTATTGATCATTTCGTTTTTGCGGGATTCCGGTTTGATAAAGTCGGGGTTCTGCTCGTAATATTCCAGCAGTTTATCCTGATATTTGGACAGCCGCAGAAAATACGCTTCCTCTTTTGAGTCGATCACGTCACGGCCGCAGTCGGGGCATTTGCCGTCTACCAGTTGGGAAGACGTGAAAAACGATTCACACGGGACGCAGTATTTTCCTTCATAAGTGCCCTTATAAATATCGCCCTGCTCATAAAGTTTGCGGAAAATTTTCTGAATGACCTTTTCGTGCGCCGGATCGGTCGTGCGGATAAACTTGTCATAGCGGGTATTCATGCTGTCCCACACGGCACGGATCTGTCCCGAAATATCATCAACGTACGCCTGCGGCGAAATGCCGGCGGCGTTGGCGTATTCCTCGATTTTCTGACCGTGTTCATCCGAACCGGTCTGCAAAAACACGTCAAACCCCATCATTTCCTTATAACGGGCGATCATGTCTGCCAGCACGATATCGTACGCGTTGCCGATATGCGGCTTACGCGAAGTATACGCAATGGCTGTGGTAATGTAAAATTTCTGCTTTTCCATAACTATTCCCTCCGTATTACGGCTTTTTAAACAAATAGGCGATATAGGATACGATCCACGAAACAGCGGCGCAGAGCAACAGCGTTTTTCCGTTCGGCAGACCGGACCCCGTAAAGGTCAGGTAAATGAACAGTACCGATCCGACGCAGGCGACCAGTGTATAAAGAATGGTCAGTATCAGGTTGGAACGGCGTATTTTAGCGGCGCAGTTGACGATCGACGCCAGCATAAGCGGATCTTTGCGGAATGCCGCCGGTGCCGATTGGCGATTGACCGGAGTCACCGCGTTTTTGTAAGCGTGGGTCCCGGAACTGCTCATAACACGGATCGAATCCTCGTACAGTCCCAGATAGTCGCAGATCATATCCGCCGTCATATTCGGGTCGCAGCTGTCGACCAGCAGCACGACGCCGAGATCCGTCAAAGAACGGATTTCGGAAGCCACCCGTTCATCGGCACGGTATTGCACCGTCAACAGCGCGCAGGCCTTACCGCCGCAGGCGATATAGACCGGGAAATACCCTTCCCGAAGGATTTTCCGATCTACTTCGATTTCCGGCATCGCGACCCCGTGAGCTTCCATCAGCGTACGGTTGCCGACGAAAAGCAACTCATCATCGACCCAACCCGAAAGTCCCAGGCGTTCCTCGTATTTGACGGAATCGGAATCGGGCAATTTGTAGTTACTGCCGCCCGTGGTGATCTGTTTGAAAATGGCGGACAGCGGACTGTTCACCGCCTCGGTCAGAACCGAAGCGCGCACCAAAATCTCGTCGATATTATTATCTTCCAGAACACGCATATCATGCAGTGTGACCGTGCCGTCCGGGAACAGTTCGCGGGACGACAGAACGATCGCGTTGACGTTATCCAGCCGTTCGGCGGCTTCCCGACCGGCGATCATGGCACCTTTTTTATTCAGCCGTGCCGCCGCGTGATAAACCGGCAAAACGTCCATCAGGAAAAGCGGAGGCGCCGCCGCAATGCACAGGATACCCGTTGCGGCGAAGAAGCCGTATACCGCGCCCTGCAATTTGGCCCAGACCGCCACGCCGACGATGACCGCCAACGCAAGTGCCGCGCCGAATACCCAGACCAGCCGACCGTCCAGAACGGTCGAAAACTCAAAATACTTCATATAGTTTTCGAGCATCTTTGCCGGACGGGGCGCCGCGACGAGTGCCTGCCCTTCAACGGCGTTATTGGCCATGGCAAAAGTCGTTGCCGGATCTTCCAACAGCATGACCGCGTTTTTCTGTGTGGTAGAAGCGATCACACGGAAATTTCCCGCTTTCGCCGAAGCCGAAAGAAATGCGCCGAGAGCACGCAAAAACAGGATCGCCGAAACGGTCGCCATCAGCGCGTAGCAATGATACGCCGTATTTGTATTTTTCAAAATCGCAAAAACACCAAGCAATATTCCGGAAACCGACAGTGCGGACGTTATACAATCGGTAGAGGCACGATGATTAAACGCCTTTTTAAGGGCTTTGAACATATCGGCGTTCAAAACCGTTTGCAGTCCCAAAATCACCGTTGCAAAAATCAGCGCGGTTTTCGGATTGGTGATCAGCGTATCAAACGGCAGCAGGAAGAGCAAAGACAGAAGCGCCAGCACGACCGAACCCGTCAAACGCAAAAACGCGTTGCGTTTTTGCAGTGCCAATCGGCGCATCAGTTTTTTCGCGTCTTCCGGGCGGCTGTCGTCCAGTGACGGACTGAATTCCTCAAATTCAGTTTGCTGTAACCGCGCGGGTTCTCCCGTTTTTTCCTGCGGCATAGCCATTTCCCCGATCTCGCCTGTCAGGTCGACCGCGCGGGTCATGGTACTGACGCGGATATGATCCGTATTCCCGTCCGCCTTGATGACCGGCGTGAAACGGATGGTCGCCGTATCCTGCGGCGCGTCCGCGACATCGGTTTTCGGCAGAACGACCGCGTCAAGATCCGAAAGGACCGGTCGCTCGGATTCCGCCGGGTCTTCGTCGAACATTTCCATTTCGGCGTTGGGCTCCGCCGGCTTTTCGGGTTCGTCATGAAACAGCTGGATCTCGGTCGTGAAATCGTATTTCTTACTGAGTTTTTCCAGCGTGCGTTCGCTTTCATTGCGTAAAATATCCGCAACGCTTTCCAGTTCGTAAAGCGGCTTTTCGTTTTTTGAAACGTCGTTTCCGTTATCGTCCAGAACAAACGGTTTACACCGTTTCAACAGCGTACCGTCATTCGTTCCGGACGCGGGTGATTCATATTTCGGCGGAAGCACGGTCCGCGGCACGGCCGAGGACGGATTCGCCGGAACGATCGGTTCCTCCGATGCCGGTTGCGTCATGTCATCCGGCTCGTCGTTCGGTTCCGGACCCGTTTCGATCCTTCCTCTTTCCGGATTCATTTGTTCCAGCGCCAGGGAAAGTTCCGTCAATTCAAGCGCCGCAATGGCGGGATCCTTGATCTCCGGCGGTTCGACCGGCTCGCTTTTCGCGGCACTTAATCCGTCAGCCAGTTCTTCAAACACCTTTTCGCTGTCTTCGTGCGCCGTCTGAGCGGAAACTTCCGGTGCGGC
>JAZUFP010000198.1:0-10799 GCA_045640765.1 Acutalibacteraceae bacterium | reverse complement strand
AATAAAAGTTCAGCGGCAGGCGCATCATTCGGCGGAAATTCGGCGCCGCAAACCAATTCTTCATCCGGATCATACCGCAGTTTCCCGGTCTTATCCGTCATGATCTGACGGAAAAAGAAATTCACAAAGTCACAGATTCCGCGTCGACTTCGGAAATTTTTGGTAAGATAAATTTTTTTCAGTGAATCATCATCAGCATTTTCGGCATCGACCGCTTTATTCTTTCGGTCGAGAAAAATTTCCGGATTTGATCCGCGGAACGCATAGATGCTTTGCTTGATATCGCCGACGACAAACAGGTGCTTTTCCTGATCGGAAAGAATACGAAACAGCATATCCTGCAAATCGTTAACGTCCTGGTATTCATCGACCAATACTGCGTCATACCGATCGAAAAACACTTTTGTGATCGGTAACAATTCAATTCCGTTTTCGCCGGGTCGGCACAACATATTTAACGCCATCTGTTCTGTGTTGTAGAAAGTAAACAGATTTTCTTCACACTGCATTTTGAAAGTTCGATCGGCAAAATCACGTACAAATTCAACAAGGCAATCGATCGGACGCCTTAACCTTTTGATCTGGCATTCAATATCCTCCGCACTTAATTCAAACGTTTTTTCAAGCGTTGGAAAAGCGTCTTTGACCGCATAAATCGGTTCTTTGAAAACATTATAAACAGCATTGGTCGATCCATTAAACCCGGGAAGTCTGATGTTCGGCTTTAACAGTAATAAGTCACGCATACCGTTCCAATCACGTTTTTCCGCGGCTTCACGCAATGAAAACAGTACATCGGTAAGCATTGTTAATATATCGTTGTACTTTTCACCTTTTTCAATATTTTCGACTTGATCCAACGCTGCAGAAATACTGTTTTGCAGGTCGGTAATAAGCATCAGGGCGCTGTCAAACGCCAAAGAACACCACGGATGATTGCGGTCAAACGGCAAGGAATACGGATCACTCAATCGCTCCAGATAGCGGTCCGGAAACGGGATCTGACGACTGTATGTGAACAGTTCCATGACCTGCTTGCGGAAGTCATCGAATCCGTATTCGCAACCGACAATGTCAAGCAGATCACGGAAAGCCGGATCGTTTTCCGAAAGACGTTCATTCAATAATTGATCAAATACCGCCTGATAAATCGGTAATAAGGCGTTTTCGTCCTCAATTTTGAAAGTCGGGCTGACGTTTGCGACCTCAAAATTCTCACGGATCAAATCAATGCAAAATGAATCGATCGTGCAGATTTTTGCCGTTGAAATCAAATGTTTCTGGTACATCAACGCATTATGATTTTCAGTATTTTTTGTGCATTCCTCTTCCAGCCGTTTTTCGATTCTTGTGCGCATTTCCGCCGCGGCGGCATTGGTAAAAGTAACGACCAATAATCGATCGGCGGAAATCGGATGATCCGGATCGGAAAGTAATGAAAATACGCGTTCGGTCAGAACAGCCGTCTTTCCCGAACCCGCAGCCGCGCTGACAATAACGTTTCCTTTAGCGTAGATGGCTTTTTCCTGGTCTTTTGTCCACTCATTCCCCATCGTCGGATCCCTCCTTTCGCACGATCTCTTCAATAACCTGGGCGTTCGTATAATCTTCGGCTTGTTTATGCGGACGGTCACCAATATTGCATATAGCTGCAAAATCACAGTAATCGCAAGCTTTTGTCTTTAATCCGTCAACAGGATCGACCGCAATATCACCGGACAGAATTCCGTTTCCCATATCCTGCAAAATTTGTTCAATATAGTCGAAAATTACCTCAAAATCCTCTTCGCCGACAAAATGTGATGCCGAATTAGCATACAATTCACCGTCTTTTTTCAACTTATACTCGGGAATGAATTGACCGGCATTATCTTTTTCCATGGCGTGTATCAGATCTTGATCATCACACATCAATCCATCCATCGGCAAAGTCGTTTTATCATACTTTCGTTTTGCCGGCAGATAGAAAATACCGGCACTGCGGCTATCGGTATAATCAGTTTGTCTCGTAATGGCATACAGATATAACAGCATCTGCAAATTATGGCCAACCAGTATGTCAGGCAATTTGAATTCTTTACCGCCGGTTTTATAATCAACGATACGCACGTAACCGTTCCATGTATCAACGCGGTCGATCGACCCACGCAACAGAATCTGACCTTTATCATACGGAATGCGAATGGGATCTCGGCCTTCAAGACCGAATTTCAGTTCACAGGCGGACGGTTTGAAATCAGACTGCGCAAATTCATCACGCAGTTGTATCACCACTTCTTTGGAACAACGTGTCATATTATCGACCATAACCTGAATATGCGGCGGGCAGGCATTGGAAAATCCCGGTATTTTTCCGAGATATTCACGCACGCAATCATCCACGGTCCGATACACGGTTTCGTCATCAATATAACCGATTTGATCGCCGTGGATCTCAACAACGCGCTGTAAAATATAATGGATCATGGTACCGCGCTGCATCTGATCAAAAACCGCCGGTTGTAATTTTTGCGCGCGTAAACCGTATCGGCAGAAATAGCGGAATTTACAACTGTGATAAACATCAAGTGATGACGGCGAAATCCGCATGTTGGTCCCGTACAGTTTTTCGGCGGTTTGTGGCGATATTGAAAATACCTTTTGTTCGGCGGCATTCTTGATTCTTTCGGCTCGCTGGGCATATTCCTCTTTACCGATCACATCAAAAATTGCCGAGGCACCATCAGGATCGGTCTCGAAGCAACCGCAAGCGGCCGAAAATGCCGTATCAGCCGTTTCCGGCAAACGTTCCAAATCCAATCCCGTCTGTGCCTCCGAAACGCGTATACAGTTTATTTTCGACTCAATCAATTTAACGAAAGCGGACGGTTCCATTTCTTCCTGCGCGGCATTTCGTTTCGAATAAGAAAGATATAAGCGGTCGGTCGCACAGCAGAGATTTGAATACACGAGATAATTTTCATCGATCGCATCCGATAGCGTTTTGTCGGAAATATTCAATCCAAGGTCGATCATATCAGAGCGCTCGGTCATCCCGAACAAACCACTGACCGATGCATTTTGCGGAAATACGCCTTGGTTGCAGCCGAGAATAAAAGCGATTTTCGGTCTGGACGGACGGATCCGGTTTGCCGCACCGAACGATACCTCGTCCAAAGTCTGCGGGGCAATTCCGACCGTCGTTGTTGTAACCGCTGTATTCAGTGCTTTGCAGTATTCGTCGGTATCGGGGTTGTCCTGACCGAAGCACTCGGCAAGATCATCCAATATATTGACGATCTGATCGTAGGACTGGCGCAGTGCATCTGCATTGGCGTACTGGCCTTTTTCGTCAAAGTAGCAACGCAATTTCGCAAAAGCTTCGGCGGCGCGAACATCGTCAAACAACTTCATAACAGCCGTTCCGCGTTGAGCGGCCGTTCCGATGAAAGAACTGCGGAATTGAATCAACGGCAGGATAACGCGCGTGCGTAATTCGTTGATGACATTCAGTTTTTCAATATCAACTGAATTATTTTCGGTTTGCAAACCTTTGGGGTTCATATCCCATTCTTTCAACCAGTCTTTACCATCGATATTCCAAAGCCGGCAATAGTTTTCAAGAAGCGACAGTTCTTCCGTTGTAAAAATGCCGATACCGGATTTACTGAAACGGAAAACAGATTCGGTCGAAAAATGTTTTACGGTACTGATCGCCGAAAGCATTGCGACAGCGGGTGGAAAATCAGAAAGCGGCATCCGGCGATCGATAAAACAGCTGATATCGTTTTTTTCGCAGGCAATGGCAACCGCTTCTTCGTACGGAACGGTGTTACGGGCAATTATCACAAAGTCACGGTAGCGGTACCCTTCCTCACGCACCAGGCGGCGAATCGTACGCGCGGCGTAATCCGCCTCATCAAAGACTGTTTCAGCAGAACAGACCGTAACACAGTTTCCGTCAGCAACGATTTCCTGATTAGTGTCCGATAATATCTGTTCAACGGCTTTAAGATCTTCCGGAATTTTCAGAAAATCATTGACCGATTTTTCTTCCGTAACAGAAACATGATGAGACGCAGCAATACTTTTCAGTCGCCGGGCAGTCTTACGTACGTTTTCAAAAATATCGTACTGTTTCTTTATATCCGGGTCAAGCGTCAACGCGATATGTACTTCATCGGCCTGGGTAATGATTCTTTCCATAATGCGGAATTGCTGTCCCGTAAATCCCTTAAATGAGTCGATCAGAACGATTTTATTTTCAAAATATTTACAGCTTTCAAGTTTGTAATAAACCTTTTCCAAGCGATCGGAAGGATCGATAAAATACTGCTCGATCAGACTGTTATAATATTCGTAAATCAGCGCGGTATCATTCAGTTTTGCCGCAAGGCGCGGACGGTCGGAAGATGCCGCAGCGTTTCGCAGGATTTCGGGTGTAATGGCTTCGGTCTTGAATTCTTCGATGCTGTCCAACAGGATTTCAGAAAAACCCGGCATCCTTGACTGACGTCCCCAGATTTTCAAATCACCGGCAGTATGTTGTAAAGCACGGTTCAATAAAATATGTTTGCCGGCTTCTGTCAGCATTTTGTCACAACCACCGCCGACTAAACGCTCGACTTCGTCGCAAATGCGGGTAAAGCTCAACACCGTTACGTCAGCGGCAACATGATCGCCAAATCGGTGCAGAATTGATTTTTCCGTGTCAAAAGAAAATTGCTCGGGTACGAGAATAATAACCTTCCTGCCGGATTCAATGGATTTCTTCATTGTTTCCATCAAGGTATATGTTTTTCCTGAAGCGGATCTTCCATATATGAAATGCAGCACCAAGATCACATCCTTAAATTTCTTAAATAAATTATATACCTTTTTATGTCCAAAATAAAGAACATTTCGAAAAAAATTATTACCCCTTTGCACGGACAAAGAGGTAATAAAAGAAAAAAGCACGGCAAAGCCGTGCTTAAAATCTTACTTCAAATAAATGGTCAAAACATTTGCCAGCAAAGCCAATACAAAGAAAGTGATGGCGATATACTTGGTGAAACGAGCCAGCTTTGCGTCCCATGTACGCGCCTTTGTTTTGGAAAGGAACGTGTCAGCACCGCCGGAAATCGCACCGTTAATACCGGAACGATGACCCTGCTGCAACAAAATGACAGCGATGATAAACAACGAAACCAAAATAACAAATGCACCTAAAAGATAATGATACCACTGCATAAATGAAACCTCCGATTTAATAAAGGCGTAAAAAACAACGCCTAAAATTCATAAGCTAAATTATAATATCATATAATTTTCCATTTTGCAACACTTTTTTTCAAAAACGGTAAATTATTTTTCACAGCAACAACCGCCGAACAGTAAATCAATGTCCAAAACACCCTCCCGGCCCTCATGAACAAAGCCGAGATTCTTCAACAACTGTTCAGGTGCAGTGGCGGCATATCGGGCATCCATCGCGGAACGTTCGGCCGCTACGTGCAATGCAGAACGCAGAATACCGTCGGCAAGGAATGCATCCCCCCGCGGTTCAAGTGCATGGACCAGTATTCCTTTTTCCGAGAGATCAAACAGACAATAACCCAAAGATTCATGTCCGTCCGATGCTTCAACAGCAGAAGAAATATCACTAAGCGTTATTCCGTTTTGACAAAATAATTCAACGATACGGTCCCGATCTTTGACCGGTAAAACAGTAATCATATATTTTCCCCGCTTCTTTTACTTTCGGAAACAGCATTCAGTCGCGTCATTTCCCGTTCATTCAGCGGCCGCCATTTTCCCTGAGGCAGCATTCCCATTTTCACACCGGCGATCTCGATCCGTTTTAGGCGCAGAACCTTTAGTCCGACCGCTTCGCACATTCTGCGGATCTGACGGTTTCTTCCCTCACTGATAATAAACGTCAGCACCGTTCTGGTTTCACGGCGTTCAATAACAAACACATCACACGGCAACGTTTTCTTTCCGTCCAGAACGATACCGGTACACAGTTTGTCCAGCATTCCATCATCGACCGCTCCGTCGACCGTCACACGGTAGGTTTTAGTGACGTGACTGGACGGATGTGTCAGATGATTGGCGAACTCGCCGTCATTGGTCAAAAACAAAAGTCCTTCGGAACCCATATCCAGCCGACCGACCGGAAAAACTCGGACCCCGACATCTTTTACGAGATCCATTACACATTTACGGTTGAATTCATCGTTGACCGTAGTGACGAATCCGCGCGGTTTATGCAGCATGATATAAACCTTTTCACGGACGGCAACGACTGCTTTTCCGCGAACCGTGACCTTATCGCGTTTCGGGTCGACTTTATCGCCCAGGGACGCGACATGCCCGTTGATTTTGACTTTCCCCGCCGCAATCAGTTCCTCGGCTTTTCTACGGGAAGCGATACCGCACTCCGACAGATGCTTTTGCAGACGGATTTTTGAATCCTTCATGAAATTCTCCTATTTCAAAGTAGTGTAAGCATATAATAAATGATCGTTAAAAACCGATCAAACAGTGATACACGCGGTTCAAACCCGATCGGAACGGGATTGTCCGGTTCGGGCGGTTTCGGCGGTTCAACATAGACCGGTAACTGCTCGAAAGCGTAATCGCAAAGTTTTTTATGATCCTGCCAGTCGTTCGGATCGTTTAATGTCACGCAGATGACATATTTTCCGTCCCGTTTTGCCGCGGAAACAAGACAGCGTCCGGCTTTTTTTGTAAAGCCCGTTTTGACTCCGACCGATCCGTCGTATTCTTTTAACAATCGGTTATGATTTTTCAACGTCCTGCGATAAGGCGGATTACCGTAATATAGCGTTTCGCTGTATGTACCGGCGCCCGCCGCAAACAATTCGTTTTGCATAGCGTACCGTGTCAGGTTCGCAAGATCACGGGCAGTCGTGTAATGACTTTCTCCGTCTAAACCGGACGGTGTATCAAAATGTGTATTTGCCAGTTTTAACGCCGCCGCTTTTTCGTTCATCTTTACAACGAAATTTTCCACCGAACCGGCAAGCGCAATGGCGGTCGTATTGGCCGCATCGTTACCGGAAGCCAGCAACATACCGTACAGCAACGCTCGGTAGGTCACGGTATCACCCGGCAAAAGCCCCATTGATGATCCCTCGACTGTTGCCATTTCTTTTGTGACGTGAACGACCGTTTCCGGATCACCGGCTTCGCATAACAGCAATGCAGTCATGATTTTTGTCGTACTTGCCATTGCAAGACGGCAATCCGCGTTTTTTTCAAAAACGACTTCCCCGGTATTTCCACAGATCACAATCGCCGCAGAAGCCGAAACCGTTGATGCTTGTGTAACCAAAGAAAATAACGGCAGACAGCAAATAAGCAAAACCGACAATATTTTTTTCATCGCACACTCACCCACCGCATTTTATGCGTTATAGGCGGACGGTTATGTGCTTCTGTCGGTATTATTTATCTTTACTGACCAGACTTTTGACCTTATCAAGAATATCGGGTGCCATATTGATCGCCTTGTCAACGGTATTCATTTCACTGTATACCGGCATCATGCGAACGTTATCGTTGTGTATGACAAGGAACGCCACAGGTGTGATAGTCACCCCGGCACCTCCACCGCCGCCGAAAAGATCTTTCTGCGTATGTTTGGAGGCAAAATCACTGCCGCCGCTTGCCAATCCGAATGCGATTTTGGAAACCGGGATCAAAGTGACATCGTCAACCTTGATCGGGTCACCGATCACCGTTTCGGCATCAACGACCGAACGCAGCTTGTCCATTGTAACATCCATGATACCTCTAATACTTTCACTCATGCAAATCGCGCCTCCATTTTTTATAAGAAAAATAGCCGGATATGAAACCGATCAATAACATCCACGGTCGCAAGCAAACCGCCAGTGAAAAATTGATCTTATTTTTAGAATGGTTAAAATCGGCGGAAATATCAATATTTTTCGCCTTGCAGTCAATGATCGAAAATAATAATTCGATAACTGGATAAACGGCACTGCAAACAACGCCGTACAATATCGCCGTTTGGGCGGCATCGGAACCGCATACATCCCATATCAAACGCAGATCTCGAAAACGGATCCGTTTCAGGATCCATGCGTTTTTTTGCAAAATCGTACGAAACAAACGGAAAAACGCGCGGACCGAATCGGAAAATCCCAACTCATTATAGACCTGTTTGAAGGCATTTTCCTTTTTGGCTTTCCCTGATTTTGACGTCTGTTTCTTTATCACTGTTTTTTTCTGTGGAGTTTTTTTGCTCTTCTTTTGCTTCTTTTCGGTGGAAAATACGGAAATATTGAATAATTTGATTTTACAGATTAACGAATGATCATACGAGACAAAAACGCTGACCGGCAACAGAAGAATCAAAAAGATCAGACCGAGAACGGCAATCAAAACCCAAAAGAGAATGCGTAGAAATATCACCAAAACACCTCAAATCGGTAATTATTCTTCCTTGTCGGCCGGCAGTTCACTGATCATTTCCAACTGCTCGCCCATGTCACCGACCTGAACCTGCTCAGATTTCGGCAACGGCGGCAGTTCGCTTAAATCAGACAACGAAAAACAGCGCAAAAAGTTTTTAGTCGTTCCATACAAAAGCGGACGGCCCGGCAATTCCAAACGACCGCGTTCTTCGATCAGTTCTTTTTCGATCAAAGTACCGACAACACCGGAACAATCGACGCCGCGGACTTGTTCAATAAAGGATTTCGTGACCGGTTGATTATAGGCAATAACCGCCAATACTTCCAAAGCCGCCGGTGAAAGCGGTGTTTTGCGCCGTATATCAAACGCTTTTTTGATCCATTCGGCGTGTTTTTTCCGCGTGGTCAATTGGTAGGTGTTTTCCAGCCGTATCAATTCCAATCCACTGTTCTGCTCGTCCAGTCGTTGGGCCAGGTCATTCAGTGCTTTTTCGATTTTTTCGGGCGAAAGATCAAAAACCAGCGTCAGGCGGTCGATACTGATCGGTTCACCGCTTGCAAACAGCACGGATTCCAAAGCGGCAATCAATTCTTCACGTTTCATGAGCGTTTATGTCCCCTGTTCAACTTAATTTCGGCTTCATCCGCATCACCGACGATTTCCACACGGTTTGCTTTACACAGTTCCAGAACTGCTAAAAACGTAGCGATCATTTCCGAACGGCTTTGCGCTGAATGATACAGATGTGACAGTTTCTGCGACCCGCCGTGCCACAGATTACGTATTACAAAAACGATTTTTGTGGAAACGGCAACGATCTTTTTGGCGACGATTTTTGTGAACGGCGCGGTTGACGGCGGCAATTTTCGCTGTCCGCGGCCGACCGCCGCGATATAAGATAAATACAGTGTGTCCGGCTGATGAACCAGCGTATAGGTTTGGGGCAGTTCAATCTGCTGCGGTTGGCGAATGAATCGGTCGAATCCGTCGGTCATCGTACCAAATTTCTGCGCCATCTGCTGACAGATCTGGTATTCCAGCAGTTCGCCGGTCAGTTCCTGTTTCAACTGCTCGATTTCATCGTGGCGCGGCAACAGACTGACCGTTTTCATATAGATCAGACGCGCCGCCATATCCAAAAACTCACTGGCGATATCCAGATTTTGTTCTTTCATCGCGTCGATCTGTTCCATGTACTGATCAAACAGAACGGTCAGTTGAATGTCATAAATATTCAGTTTATTTCTTGCGATCAACTGCAAAAGCAGATCCAGCGGGCCCTCAAAGCTTTCAAGCTTATAGGACAAAACCGTTTCGGCCATGATTCAACCTCCATTCGCAAATAATCAGAACATCGGAAAAGGCAGTGATGCCAACCAGGAAATCGCACGCATAATCAGACCGCTTAAAAAATCCATCGGTATATCAAGAATACCGGTAAAAAGCAACGCGAACAGAACGATAAAAAAGTATCTTTCGTACTGCATCAGTTTATAATAAATACGATTCGGTAAACAGGCAGTCAACAAACGGGATCCGTCCAACGGCGGGATCGGGATCAAATTAAAGACTGCCAAACCGACGTTGAGCTGCGCGATCAGCGAAAAAATCTGTGCGACATTGTAAAAAATATTTGATTCGTACCCATCCACAAATGCATAAAAACTGTAACCGCCATTACTGATCTTTTGAGTACAAAACAGTAAAAAAGCATAATAAAGTACCGCTGAAACAAGCGCAAGCAGTATGTTGGCAACCGGTCCTGCCAAAGCGGTCAGCGCCATATCACGTTTCGGTTTTTTGAACTGATAGCCCGTCACCGGCACCGGCTTGGCCCAACCGAAACCAAACAGCAGAATACATACAGCGCCGATGGGATCAATATGATTCATCGGATTAAGTGAAAGTCTACCCTGATACCGTGCCGTATGATCGCCTAACTTGTCCGCGACAAACGCGTGTGCCGCCTCATGGATCGGCAAAGTCAGAAAAATTACGATCAAATCGGCAACAATGTTCAGTACCAGCTGCGTTAAACTGATATGTCCGCCTCGCAACAAAGAAAACAGCAAAATTTACACATCCTAAAATATATTCTTTTATATTATATAACATAATGGCTATAAATACAAGAAAAACATACTTTAACGTCAAAAAATTAACGCTTCCCGACCGAGAAGCGTTTAATTTACGGTATTCTGAACACAATACCGAAATATTCACATAAAGACAGAACGGTACATTTGGCGATCATATCAATATGATATCTAATCCATTCCGCGTCCGCCGGATTGTCATGATAACCGTATTCGACCAGAACTGCCGGCGCACGCGTCTTCTGCACTTCCCCGAGCTCGGTGGTCGCGATC
>JAZUFP010000197.1:0-2623 GCA_045640765.1 Acutalibacteraceae bacterium | reverse complement strand
AGCTATGAAACGAACGAGCGTCCGACGGATGATGATTTCCTTGAGTGGTATGCAAAGGACGTCATGTGGAACGGCGTGCCCGCCGATGTGGAGAAAATCACCGATTTTTCGCAGATCACCGGTACGTGGAAGGGCCTCATTTACCATGATCCGAATAACGAGCGCGACAGCGAGGGCGTGGAGCTGCTGAACTTCACCGTAGGCGGCACGGAAGACGCCGCAGCACTTACCGCAGACTGGTGTTCGATTTACTTTGTGGCGGAAGGACAGGAATACTCTAAGGAAGAAGAAAATGACGCGGTTTTCACGGGACTGTGGCTGGACGGCGCTCTGGAGGTGAGCGGTTCCGGCAGCATCCATCTGACGGAGTTCTACGTCAGGGACGGCAAGCAGTATGCCGCGGGAACCATGGACTGCGTGGACGGCGTATTCGCCTGCGTTGCCATGGTGCGGCCGTAAGGAGGGACGGATGATGGCAAAGTTTTGTTCGGAATGCGGCAGTCTCCTGCCGGAAAAGGGAAAATTCTGCCCGGAGTGCGGCGCTGCGGTCAAGCCGGTGCCTGTCGTCATCGACGCTCCGGTGGGCAGTACAGTCACGGTGACGGACACGCCGCCGGAAGCTGCGGCGCGGCAGATACCGAAGCCCGCGGCAGCTTCACAGAACGCGAAAAAGCAGCCTGAACGTGCAGCCCGAAAAAAGACGGAAAAAGCCGCAAAAGGCGGCCGCCGCGGTCTGTCTCTCTTTCTGGTGCTGGTCATGCTGGTTGAATTGGCAGTGGCAGGGTTCAAATATCCGGGCTTTCTGCGTAAGGGCAAATCGCCCGAAGCTTCTGGCGTCACAGATCTATCCGCTATTACCGCCATTCGCTCTTTGATTTCTTAATCTAAACAATTTTGTTTATGTGATTTAGCTCGTGGAATTTATATTATCTGTATTATCCCAAAAACTTGGGCTATCCTAATTTCTGTTGCCAATATGTTGCCACAGAAAGAAAAAAATCGTTTCACTTGGCTATATAGGTATTATAGCATAAATACCGGAAAAATCAATGGCTTGGCCTTCTTCTATAAACCGATCCGAGAAAGATCCTGAAAATAAAAAAACGACGGCAGGGATTGATATACTCCCCGCCGCCGTGTATTGTTGTACATAAATCAGTTATCGCTTTTCTGAAAAAGAAGTTTCTTGTAACTTAAATCCATCCCGATTGCTCCAAGCGGAGCGGTAACAAGAATGGACAAAACGGCAACCGAAAGCACGATATTACCGCACGAAAGTCCAAGCGACAACGGTACCGAACCTATTGCTGCCTGCACTGTGGCTTTCGGAAGATAGGCGATTATACAGTACAGTTTTTCTTTGGTGTTCAGTTTCGTTCCGATAAGGCACAAAAGCACACCGAGAGAACGGAAGACAAGGGCAAGCAGGATCATTACAAGTGCCATTGCACCTGCATCAAGAGTGTACCGTATATCCACAGCTGCACCGACAAGGACGAAGAGAATTACCTCTGCGGCAAGCCACAACCGACCGAATTTTTCGGAAAGTCCTTCTGAAACGACTTTACACATTCTCATTTGAATTACACACGCCATGCTCATCACGGCAAGGAGCCCTGAGACGGAAATGATGCCGTCGAGCCACGTTTCAATTGCCATCAACAAGAATGCAATACCAAGTGTGATAATCACCTTTAGGCTTTGACGGACAGAATCACCACGTCTGTGCATGAATTCAAAAAGCCACGAAAGAACAAACCCAAATGCTGCACCAATTAGAATGCCGAGAAGGATTGAAACAGGGATATTGACAAAATCTATTATTCTTGCCGAACCACCCTGCGCCACGCTGACAAATGTTGAAAACAATACAATCACGAAAACGTCATCAAGCGATGCCCCCGCAAGAATGAGCTGCGGAATCTGTTTATCGGTGCCGTATCCTTCTTCCATAAGGTTTACCATTCTGGGTACAACGACTGCAGGAGACACCGCACCGAGCACAGCACCCATAATGGCGGCTTCAAGGAAAGTGATATGGAGCAGTACCGGAGCAAAGACAACAAAAGCACCTATTTCAAACAGCGCCGGAAGAAACGACATCAGCACCGCCGGTCTTCCGACTTTTTTCAAATCGGAAACGTTTAATGAAAGTCCGGCTTTTATCAGTATGATAATCAAAGCCATCTGCCGTAATTCCGACGATATCCCGAGAATTTTTTGGTCAAGAAAATCCAACACATAAGGCCCAAGTACGATACCCGTAATGAGCATACCGATAATACGTGGAAGCTTGATTTTGCGGCAGATAAATGCCATAGCAAGACCAATGAGAAAAATGAGCGCAAGTGAAGTTAACATAAAAATCCCCCCGAAGACGCAAAAAAGCTGATGCTTCTGCGTGAAATAATAGCAGAAGTCATCAGCTTCAATAAGCAGTTTAGGTTTCCCACGGGAGAACTTCATTCCCTTACATATTATTATACTCGTTTTTTTCGAAGAGTCAATAGAAATGAGAAAAAGGCGGCAGGGATTTCTCCCCGCCTGCACTTCCTGGACATTTTCGAGCCAACTGACGCGCTGTTCTTCCCCATCGGCGCCGATGCGGAAACTTATCCGGAAC
>JAZUFP010000196.1:0-1622 GCA_045640765.1 Acutalibacteraceae bacterium | reverse complement strand
CGAAGCTGACGTCCAGCACAACGGCTACGTCGCAGGGGTTGGCAAAGGCGGCGGTACGTGCGCCGCGGCAGCCCAGTTCTTCCTGATCGCTGAACAAAAAGGTGATATCGAGCGGCAGTTCTTTGCCCGAAAGGCGGCGCGCCAGTTCCAGCAGACAGACTACGCCGGCACGGTTGTCCAGTGATTTTCCGCTGACCCGACTGCCTGCCAAAGACACGGCCTGCATATCATAGGTCACAAGGTCGCCCGGGGCAATGCGGTTTTTCGCTTCGACACCCAGCAAACTGTCCAGTTTTACGGCGCTCACATCGGCGTACTCCGTTTCGCCCGATGCCAGATGCGGCGGTGTACTGCAAAAGACCGCCGGCAGAACGCCGTTTTTCGTGTGGACGTTCACCGGTCTTGCCGGCAGGGTGCGCGGATCGAATCCGCCGCATTTCGCCACGGTCAGAAAACCGTTTTCGTCCACGTTGGTGACGGTCAGCGCGATCTCGTCAATGTGCGCTTCCAGTAAAAGCGTGCGCTTGCCTGTTCCCGTGAGTTTCCCGATCACGGTATTACCCGAACGGGTGCATTCGGTATATTTTTTCAGTTCGGCTTCCGCCAGTTCCGCCGCGGTATGCACGTACCCCGTACAAACGGCGTCGGAAAGGGAAAATAACAGTTTTTTCATGGTATCACAGTCCGTTTACGATTTCTTTGAAGAAGTTGCCGCGCGCCGCGAAGTTGGGGAAAGCGTCAAAACTGGCGCAGGCGGGGCTCAGCGTTACCACGTCGCCCGGAACGGCGGTGGCGTGCGCTTTGCGGACGGCCTCCTCAATGTTTTCCACGCGGATGATCTCGGGTGTGCCGTCATATCCTTCGTACGAGCGGATGGCGGCTTCGATCTTGTCGGCGGTGTTGCCGCACAGATACAGCGTTTTGACCTTTTCCACCACGTAAGGCGCCAGCGGTTCAAACGGAATATGTTTGTCATAGCCGCCCGCGATCAGAATGACTTTCTGACGGAACGCCTTTAATCCGGCAATGGTACGGGTCGGACTGGACGCGATGGAATCGTTGTAATATTTCACGCCGTTCAGTTCACGCACCAGTTCAATGCGGTGTTCCACCCCGGCGAATTCATGCGCGACTTTGCAGATGTTGTCCACGCCGACGTATCCCCATACGGCGGTAATGGCGGCAAGATAGTTTGCCACGTTGTGGTCACCGATCACGGCGATCTCGTCCCGGTGCAGGACCGGCACGTCCATGCCGCGATAGGCCATGTGCAGCATACCGTCGGGCGCCAGCCACGCGCCGTTATGCAGTTTGCGTTCCATACTGAACCCAAGCGACTGTCCGCGCACAAAGTCACGGAACCCTTCGGTGATCTCGTTGTCCCGGTTGAGAACGGTGCGAGAAAAGGCGTTCTGATGCAGTAAAACGTTCTTTTTGGCTTCCACGTATTCGTCCATGTCCTTGTGGATGTCCAGATGGTTGGGCGCCACGTTGGTGACGACCGCCACGTCGGGACTTTTCCGCATGGAGATCAGCTGGAACGACGAAAGTTCCACGACCACGAAATCTTCGGGTTTGATATTTTCGATTTCGGGCAGCAGCGGTTTGCCGATGTTGCCGCC
>JAZUFP010000195.1:0-2609 GCA_045640765.1 Acutalibacteraceae bacterium | reverse complement strand
GCGCATATCGTCAAAAAATACTACGCTTCCGGATGTGAACAGGAAGACTTGATTTCCATCGGTACGATCGGTCTGATCAAGGCGGTTTCCACGTTCCGACCCGACCGTGGGATCCGTCTTGCAACCTATGCCGCACGGTGTATCGAAAACGAAATTCTCATGTATTTTCGCAATTTGCGAAAAACCGCCCAGGACGTATACATCAGTGATCCGTTGGAAACCGACCGCGACGGCAACGCGCTGACGCTCATCGACGTTATCGCTGATGAAAGCGATATTGCGGAGCAGATCGATACAAAAATCAAAATAGAACGCCTGCGTAAAATTTTTGAAAACGAACTGAACGACCGTGAAAGTTTGATTTTGAAACTCCGGTACGGTCTTGGAGATCAGCGGCAGTACACTCAGCGGGAAATCGCCGAAAAATTGAATATTTCCCGCAGTTACGTGTCCCGCATTGAAAAATCCGCTTTATTGAAACTGCGCAAAAAACTGGATGATCCACCGTTTCAAAAAAGCAAAAAGCACTGCCGATAAATATCAGCAGTGCCGTAATTATTATTCACCGTCCGGGAAATTGAAAGTTCCGCCGTTATTGCCTTTTTCTTCGGTTTTATCGTCTTTTTCGGTGGGCAGATCGCTCAATACATCAGAATAGCTGGATTCGCTCACATTCGCTTTCAGTTTCACCTTATAATCCTTCGCGGTTTTGCCGGAAAGCACCGTAACGGTTATCGTATCCCCCGCTTTGGAATCTTCGATAATATCAAGAATGATGTCGTCATCCGTGATTTCTTTACCGTTAACGTGGGTGATGATATCCCCTTCTTTGACCTTGCCGTGCAGTTCGCTGTCTTCGGATACCGTACTGACATAAAGACCGACAGAATGATATTTTCCGACTGCCGCGGTCACCGAATCGATCGCATAATAACTGATGCCCAGTTTGGCCCGATCGGTCACTTTACCGTTGGCGATCAGCTGTTCGACGATCCGTTTGACGGTTTTGGTCGGAATAGCGTAACCCATACCCTCAAATCCGTTTTCAGTAGACATTTTGTTGGCGGTGATCCCGATCACCTGACCGTACATATTGACAAGCGCACCGCCCGAAGAACCGGAATTGATCGCCGTATCGGTCTGGATCAGTCGTGCGGAATAACTGGACGTTGTCTGAACGCGGCGCGCGGTCATGGAAATGATCCCTTTGGTCACGGTGGAAGCCGAAGTCGCATCGCTCGGGCGGCCGATTGCGACCGTATTTTCACCGCAAACGATTTCTTCCGAATTACCGAAAACAGCCGGTTTCAAATTCTTTCCGTCACGTATTTTCAATACCGCCAGATCGCTTACCACGTCACCTGCAACATAATCGGCATCATATTCGGTACCGTCATACATATAGATCCTGAAATGCGGCGCCCCGATCGACATATAAATGTGATCATTGGTAACAACGTACCCGTCTTTGGTATAAATCACGCCGGACGCGTCGGAACCGTCACCGTTTTCATTGTAAACACGAATGCCGACGACCGAAGGATTGACCTTGGCGTAAACCTGTGCCGCCGTCAGTTCATCGGTCTTTTTGGGTTTGCTGTCCAATGCAATGTCAGCCGATCCGTACAAATCGTTTTTGGCAGACATATCGGCAACGTTTTTACTGGCTGCCGCGTGTCCCCAAAACGCGTAACCTGCCGCCACGCCGCCGGAAAATACCAATAAGATGACCAATATCCAGCACAAAATACGCAAAAACAAATTTTTGGATTTCGCCTGTTGAACGGCCACGGTCTCGGTCATTTGAGTAAAGAACACGTCATCCTCATCTGCCGGCGATGAACTTTCGGATTGATCGCTGACCGATGCTTCCGATTCAGCCGAATTACTTTCCTGTGACTCGATTTCAAACGGATCAGTCACATCAAAATTATTTTCGATTGAAACCGCTTTGGCTGATTCGGCTTCCGAATCGGGTTGTGGCAGATCTCCGGCCGGTGCTTGCGGTTCGGCCGGTGCGCTTTCTTGATCTTCGGTTTTGATCGTATCCGTTGCGCCGGAATCATCTTCGGTCGGAACCGCTTCGGCTGATTTGGTTTCAAAATCAGTTTGCGGTTGATCCGCGACCGGGTCGGCCGCTTCCTCCGTTACCGGGATTTCATTTTCAAAATCACTCATAAAAAACATCCTTTCTTAATTCAAGGGAAGTATTATTTCAAAAGTAGTAATGACGTTTTCAGTACTAGAAACGGTAATCGTTCCGCCATGAGACCGGATAATCGTCTTACCCAGATACAATCCAAGCCCCGTGCTGTTTTTATTGGCCGAACGTGATTTATCCACTTTATAAAATCGTTCAAACACATACGGCAGCGAATCCGCCGGAATGCCTTTCCCGGTATTGCTGATCGCAAAAAACAACTTTTTACCGTCGGTTTTCAAATCAAAGGTGACCGTACCGCCGTCATCGACAAATTTGATCGCGTTGTCCGTCAGATTATAAACGGCCTGGTAAATCAGATCGTAGTCCGCCGTTAATTGAACCTGCGGCAGCAGATCCAGTCCGATAATATTGATATTTTTTTGTTCAATACGTTGTTCCTGACGAA
>JAZUFP010000194.1:0-2277 GCA_045640765.1 Acutalibacteraceae bacterium | reverse complement strand
CCGCCGCCAGTTCGACCCGGTCGGAATAAGCGATACTGTCCAGATGCATGACCGAAATGGTGCCGCAGCCGATAACTGCCGCCTTGAATTTACGCATAGTATGATCCCCTTACAGATTCCTTAAAATATGGCATACCGCCTTTAATTCATGCGGTTTGACCTTGTCTGCAGGGCGGTTTTCACGCACGCACGCGGCAAAATAATTGATTTCGTTCGCATAGGGGTCGGACGCCGGCAGTTCGATTTCACCGGCCTTATGTTCCTGCTCGGAAGCGTTTTCAGAAGCGCCGGGGGTCAGGTCGATCTTGCCCTCGTCAACCGAATAAATCACAAATTTACCGTCATTGAACACGACGACCGCTTTTTCAAACTGGAAGCGGAAGCCGGCTTCAAACGGAACGGGCGCGGCGTACCACGAGGCCTCGGCCGTGACAAACACGTCGCCAAACTCGTAAGTCACACAGAAATAATCCTGTTCGGGGCGTTTGGAACGGTGACTTTGCATACCGGTCGGCACACCCAACGCATAGACCAGAAAGTCCAGATCGTGGATATGCAGATCGAACGGCACAAAACCGCTGCGTTTTTCGTCCTGCATCCAGCCGTCCCAGCTCCAGCCGGGAATGGCGCTTAACCGATGCATTTCGCCCGACAGCAGTTTGCCGTATTTCTGATTATCGATCAGTTCCTTGACCGTTTCATACATATTCCACCAGCGCAGCACGTGGGCGATCATGAATTTGACCCCGTTCTTTTCAGCGCAGGCGTAAACCTTTTCAACGTCCTCCTCGTTCAGCGAGATCGGCTTTTCGCACAGCACGTTGACGCCTTTATCCATGGCGCGCATGGAGTATTCCACGTGCAAAAAGGTCGGCAGGCAGATATCTAAAATATCCGGCTTTTCGGCATCCAGCATTTCATCCATATCAGCATAATGCCGTATATCGGGATACTGTTCCATCTGCTCCGGACGGATATCGCAGATTCCGACCAGTTCGGCATCTTCCATACCGAGCCATGCCGGAACATGAACCGCGCTGATGCCGCCGACACCGATCAGACAAACCTTTAACATAAAGCACCCTCCCCGTAAACTTCGGTGATGATTTTTTCCAGAAGATTTTTAGCGTGCAGGATATCCTCGTTCTGCTGATCGCCCTCGATCTCACGTTCAATAGTCACATAGCGGTCATAGCCGAGTTCATGCAGTTTTTTGAACAGCGCCGGGAAATCGACCTTGCCGTCGCCCAGACGGGCTTCCGTTCCGAGATCGTGCCCGTTGGTCGGATAAAAACCGTCCTTGGCGTGCAGGTTGCGGACGTACTTACCGAACACGTCCAGCGCGTCGACCGGGTTGGCTTTGCCGTAAAGAATCAGATTAGCGGTATCCAGATTGATACCCAAATTGTCAGTACCGACCTTTTCAAAGCAGCGCAGCATGGTGACCGGCGTTTCCTGACCGGTTTCAAACAGCAGATACTGACCGTTTTCCTTGCAATGCTGTGCGACGGTACGCACCGCGACACAGAACGGGTTAAAGTTGGGATCGTTCGGGTTTTCGGGAATGAAGCCCATGTGGGTGATCACGTCTTCGATCCCCAGTTTTTTGGCGAAGTCCGCGCCGGCGCAGAGTTGTTCCACACGCATCTGGCGGTATTCGGTCGGCACCAATCCCAAAGTCAGCTGACCGTCATAAAAGTCCCAGACCGACGGGCCGGTCCATCCGCACCAGAAAGCCGACGGCGCAACATCATATTTCGCCATCAGTGTTTTAAGCATTTCGGCGTTTTCATTCGTCCAGAACGACGGCTGCCACGCCATCAACTGAAAAGAGGAAAACCCGTTCTTTTTCAGTCGGGCAAATTTTTTCTCCATTTTTTCCTTGTTGTCCTCAAAGCCGACACAAGTTCCGAGTTGCATGAAACATTCCTCCAAGTTTTCAATTTTTCCTATATTATATCATTCACGGAGGAAAAAGCAAGGACTTTTCCGCCCGTTTTTCAACTTTTTTTAATCGTCCACGTCAAAATGTTCCAACACGGACTTTTTGGCCGCCGGTTTTACGTCGCCGTGTTTTACAAACAGCATGACCGCGAACGCCGCGACCGAAAGAACGACCGCATAGGGGAACAGTACGCGATAACCGATACTGTCGATAAGAACGCCCGACAACAGCGGTGTCGCGATCTGTGCCGCCATTGAAAACGTATAGTAAAAGCCGGTATATTTCCCGATATCCGCGCCGCTGCACATTTCAACGACCATCGGGAAGGAATT
>JAZUFP010000193.1:0-2939 GCA_045640765.1 Acutalibacteraceae bacterium | reverse complement strand
ACCGTCGGCCCCGCCGATGATACCGATAGAAGCGGCGGCTTCCGCCGGAAACGCCAGTGCGATACAACCGATGAAGGTCACAAAAATACCGATCTGCGCGGCGGCACCCAGCAGCAGCGACTTCGGGTTGGCGATCAGCGGTTCAAAGTCGGTCATCGCGCCGATGCCGACGAAGATCAGGCAGGGATACAGGCAGGTTTTAACGCCGATATACAGAATATCCAGCAGGCCGCCGTCGTGCAGGATCGTACCATAGCCGATCTTGCCCGCCATAAAGCCGCGCCACAATTCGGTATGGTACATCGCGTCGCCGGTGGTAAATGCCGTCAGGTTGGTCAGCAGCATACCGAACGCGATCCCGACCAACAGAAGCGGTTCAAACTGCTTTTTGATTCCCAACCATAAAAGGAACAGCGAAATGGCAATCATTACAAGGGATTTCCAGTTGTCCCCGAAATTGCCGAACAATTGCCAGAAGCCGGTGCCTTTGGCAAATTCAATCACTTCACTCATCTTGATTCTCCTTTGTCAATCAGCCGATCACGCAGAGCGTGGCACCGGTTTCGACCGAAGCACCCTTGGCGACTTCGACCGCCTTGACCGTACCGTCACAGGGGCTCATGATTTCATTTTCCATCTTCATAGCTTCCAGGATCATCAGCACGTCACCTTTTTTAACCCTGTCGCCGACTTTTACATTGACGCCCAGAATGTTGCCGGGCATCGGACTGGTGACCGTTTCGCCGCCTGCGGGGGCAGCGGCTTTCGGCGCGGCAGGAGCCGCGGGTGCGGGTGCGGCCTTCTGAACGTCGGCTGCGTCAACCGTTTCGATTTCAACTTCATAAGCGGTACCGTTGACCGTTACTTTATACTTTTTCATGATAATAAAACCTCTTTTTTCTTAAATTTTTTTGAAAGACAAAATACGAATGGCGGATACATCCGTCCCCAGTTCTTCCGCTAACGCGGTCGCGACCGCGGCGATTACCTCCCCGCGATTTTCGATTTCATTCGAAACCGCTTTCGGCTGTTCCGAAACGGAACCTTTTTTGCCGGACAGCTGACAGAAAAAGCCGATGATCTTACACAAAATGATAAGAAGGATCAATCCGACAAACACCGTGCCGATTCCCATTCCGACAACAAACCATTTGTCCGGGGAACCGCCCGCGGCCCGCTCTGCCATTGTCAATACCATATTGGACATTCCTTTTGCACCTCCCGCAAAATTCACACCGTCAACCGGTGAGATCATGATTTTCGCAACCGGAACAGAATGGATTTCAGGTGAAAAAACTGCTTTTTCAGCGTGAAAACTACCAATTCTCCCCCAGTTTAATTTTACAATTGACAGTTTACCATAATTCTCCTTTCATTGCAACCCCTTTTTTTGAAATATTTTTTGATTTTCAGGCGGTAATTATACCTTTTGGAATCGACCCCGTATTTTTGACGGTATGCCGTTATCTCTTTTTCACCGGGGAGGGCATTTCCTCTTTTTGCCAGAGTTGAAATTGTATACAGAAAAGTGTTGCTTTCGGTTCGTCGGTTGTGCAAATTGCATAATACCGTTAAATATTTAACAGCAAAAATCACAACTTTTCTATTGACAAGCCATGCCATTTAATGTATAATAAACTCAATACTTTTGTATAAATTATTTTTTAGGAGGCACTTATCATGAAAAAACGCGCATTGAGTCTGCTGCTGAGCGTTCTCGTCCTGTTCTCTTGCCTGAACATGACGTTTACTGCGGCAGGCGAACCGGAAGAATTCAACGAAGATGCTGGTACGTTGAAAATTTCTTTCTCCAAAACATGGGACGATAATAATGACGCCCTGAACCTGAGACCCGAAAGCATAACGGTCACCCTTTACAAATACACCGGTGACACTTTCGACGTTTCAACCGCAGCCAAAATTGAAACCAAGATCATTAAGGCCACAGACGGTTGGAAATACGATTATGATATTTCCGACCTTTCTCCGCTGGATGAAAACGGCATTCCGTACAAATATGCCGTTGTGGAAGACACCGTTGAGAATTACGAGGAAAGCGAACACGTCGATCCGACCTATATGGCTATTCTGCCCTCGATGCAATCGGACTGGGAAGAAGTAACTTCCTGTAATTCTCTTGCTATCAACAGCGAAGGCGGTATGCGGACGCTGGTCGCGGCCAAGCCAACCAAAAACGGCAAGACCATCATCTGGTCCTATGACGCGCTGACCGAAGCGGAACGCACAATGGTTTTCAACTCGCTGAAACCGATCAACAAGATGAGCATTAAAACGATCGATAACTGCACATTTATCAGCGGTACCGGCTCCGGTACGGGCGGTATGTCCGTCGACGAGCTTGCTGTTAACTTTGAAAACACCAGCAACTGGACCATGATCGTTACTGCCGATTACAAAAAAGCAAGCGAGGAAACGACCGCGGCTTCCATTACCAACACCGTAGCGAAGCCGAAGACCTCTGTTCCGGTCCAAAAGGAATGGGACGATCAGGACGACCAGGACGGCAAACGTCCGGCAAACGTCACCGTCCGTTTATTCGCCAACGGCAGTCAGACCAACAAAACGCTGACTTTGAATGAAGGCAACGGCTGGGCGGACTCTTTTGACGAACTGGACGCATTCGATGACGATTATAAAGCCATCACTTATACTATCACAGAAGACGCTGTCGAAAATTACAAAGAACCCGTTATCACCGGCGACGCCGAAAACGGTTTCAACATCAAGAACAGCTACACCCCCGCAACCACCAGTATTTCGGGCAGCAAGATCTGGGATGATGAAGATAACAACGACAACGCCCGTCCGACAAGTATTACCATCAACCTGTTGAAAGACGGTCAACCCTTCCAAAGCAAGGACGTTTTTGCAAAAGATGGTTGGAAATGGACTTTCGACGGTCTGGACAAATACAGAGA
>JAZUFP010000192.1:0-3128 GCA_045640765.1 Acutalibacteraceae bacterium | reverse complement strand
GCGCCGACAGGAGATCCATACGGCTTTGGATGACGATCCCTTTCTTTTGCGGCCGGATAATTTGCCGGCCGACTACGGAAAGGGGTATGCGCTGGTCGATTGCGGCGCGGTCAGTATCGCCGTGATCAATCTTTCGGGGCGTTATTTTATGGACCGCGACAAAGCCGCTAATCCGTTCCTCGCGGCGGATGAACTGGTGGCGCGCGCCAAGGCGGACAACGCCCGCATTATTTTAGTTGATTTTCACGCCGAGGCGACCAGTGAGAAACGCGCACTCGGTTTTTATCTGGACGGGAAGGTGTCGGCGCTGTTCGGCACCCATACCCACGTTGCGACCGCGGACGCGCAGATCCTTGCCGGCGGAACGGGCTATATCACCGATCTCGGTATGACCGGTCCGGCCGATTCGGTACTCGGCGTCCAAAAGGAGATCATCATTGATCGCCTGCGAAACAACGGTCAGCAGAAATTCACCCTGGCGGACGGCCCGTGCAGTTTGTCCGGCTGCATTTTCGACATTGACCGTGCCAGTGGAAAAACGGTTGCGGTCGAACCGGTGTTCTGTACGGAGGGATCGGTATGATCAAACGTATTTTATGTGTTCTTTTGTGTGCCGGATTGCTGTTTTCGGTCGGCTGCGCTGAAAAAAAGAACACGCCCGAAAAAAAAGAGACGGCACCGAAGCAGACGGTTGAACGGACGACGGCTAAAAAGATCCAGCTGCTTTACAGCGCGACCGATACGCTGAACCCGTATACCGCCCTGACCGAGGTCAACCGTGAACTCTGTCAGTTGTTGTATGAACCGCTGATCTCGGTGGATAATACTTTTGAGCCGGTGCATCGCCTGGCGGTTTCCGCCAAAGTAAAGGGCAAACAATGCACCGTTACCCTGCGGGACGTTTCATTTACCGACGGCACGTCGGTGACGGCCGCTGATGTGATCTATTCGGCACGGCTGGCCGAGGAATCCAAAACTCATTACGCCGACCAGTTTTACGAGGTCTCCTCTTACACCGCGACCGATGACCGGACGGTCGTTTTTCGGTTGAAACAACGCGATCCGTACTTTGTCAATCTGCTTGATTTTCCGATCATCAAGCAGGGCAGTGAAAAAAGGAAGAACAAGGACGGTGTGCTGAAACCGCCTATCGGCTGCGGCAGGTATTCGGTCGGCAAGCGGGCGGATACGTTGGTGCGGAACAATCAGTATTACGGAAAGAAAGCGGCTGTCGCGCGGATCAATCTTATCAACGCGCCGGATGCCGATTCCATTTCGCATTACGTTGAAATCGGCGCGACGGATATCTATTTCACCGATATCGCCGACGGTAAGATCGTCCGCATGAGCGGAAAACGAAGCGAGATCAACCTGAATCAGTTGGTTTATCTGGGGTACAACAGCAAAAACGCCCTGATGCGATCGCCCGAAATACGGTACGCCATTTCTTCCGCGCTGGATCGCAGCGCGATCTGCCAGTCGGCGTATTATAATAACGCACTGCCGGCGGGGGGATTGTTCAACCCCTCATTTGCCGCGACCGCGTCCGTGCAGAATATAAAAAATACCGCTGATTTGAAAATATCTGTTGAGAATTTAGCAAAAGTAGGTTATAATAAATTAAATAAGCGCGGACTCTATGAAAGCGCATCCGGCAACACGGTCGCGCTGAATTTGTTGGTCAACGCGGAAAACGAGTCCCGTGTCGCCGCCGCGAAGAAGATCGCGGAACAGTTGAAGACGGCTGGAATTTCCGTCAAACTGGATAAACGCCCGTATAAAGAATACGTCAAAGCACTGAAAAAAGGCGCGTTTGAACTGTATCTGGGCGAGGTCAAAATTCTCGGCAACATGGACTTTTCCGAACTGATCATCCCGAAAGGGAAAGCCGCTTTCGGCAAAAAAACGGCCGGCAAAAAGACTGCCGGGAAAAAGTCGGAACGGTCCGCAAAAAACAGCGCCACCGAAACCGCCGCGGAAATTCTGGAAGGGTATTATGACGGGAAATATACCGTGACCGATCTGGCGACTGCCTGCCTGACCGAACTGCCCGTCATCCCCGTTTGTTACCGTGTCGGATTGTTGTTCTATGATACTGACGTCATTCAGTCGGAGGGTGCCTCTTTGGGGAATCTCTACCGATCAAAAGCCACCGGTTATTGAGCCGGAATACTATTTTGGAGGATTTTTCAGATGATCGCTTACGAAACCATGTACGGAAAAATCGAAATCAGCGAAGCTTATCTTTCGAAGCTGATCGGGCAGGAAGTGACCTCATGCTTCGGCGTGGTCGGCATGGTGCCCGGCAATAACCGCCAGCGTTTTTCAAAACTGTTATCCCGTAAAAATCAGGCCGATCTCGGCATCCTTGTAACGGGGAACATTGAAAATGTAACGGTCGAACTGCATATCACCGTGGTATACGGTATGAATATCAATGCCATTGCGTCCAGCATTACCGAAAAGGTCAAATATGTTGTGCTGGAAAGGACCGGCATTCATGTCAATCGGGTGATCGTCCGTATTGACGACATGAAAGAATGATCCCCGAAAAAGGAGTGCCTGACAGTGTTTAATGGAGATTTATTGCGGGACGCCTGGCTTTCCGCTGCGAATAATATCGCAAACCATCGAAAACAAGTAGATGATCTGAACGTATTTCCCGTTCCGGACGGGGATACGGGAACCAATATGTCCATGACGGTCGCCAATGCCGCGCGTGAACTTGAAAAACTTTCGGGTGAAACGGCGGGAAAGGTCGCCAAGGTAAACGCTTCGGCGTTACTGCGCGGTGCGCGCGGAAACTCCGGCGTGATCACCTCTTTGCTGTTCCGCGGTTTTGCCAAGGGCATCGGGGATGATGAATACGTTACCGCGCAGAATCTGGCGGACGCGTTCCGTTTCGGGGTGGAAGCCGCCTATAAGGCCGTTATGAAACCGACCGAGGGAACCATTCTTACGGTCGCCCGTGTGGCAAGTGAATCGGCGGATGCCGCGGTCGCCGCGGAGAAGTCCGCTTTGGAAGTATTTGAAGACGCTTTGGCAGGCGCCAAAACCGCTTTGGCGCAGACACCGGAACTGCTGCCGGCTTTGAAAAAAGCGGGTGTGGTCGATGCCGGCGGTCAGGG
>JAZUFP010000191.1:0-2528 GCA_045640765.1 Acutalibacteraceae bacterium | reverse complement strand
GCCCTCAAAGAAATATACGTCGAGAGTCTATTGCAAACGGCAGAAAAACCGATAAAAGCGCGACTTTCAAAACACTGTAACAATTATACACCATTTTCCAACGATGTCCAATTACAATTTTGTAATCATTATAATATTATGTAAACTGTTTATGTAAACCATACAATATATGTGTTCCACGAGAAATCGTCCCACAAATTATTGTGTATTTCCTCTTCCCTTTTTACAGAAAATGTGTTATGATAGATTTGTAAATTTTGAGCAAGGAGAAATCATTATGAAAAAAACCGTTATTATTACCGGCGCATCAAAAGGCATCGGCGCTGCCACCGCCATTCATTTTGCGGAAAAAGGAATGAATGTTGTCCTGTGCTATAACGATTCGTTTGAAACGGCAAATCTTCTCACCCGCTCCCTGGCTTCAAGAGGTTATTCGGTAACAGCCATGAAGGTAAACGTTACCAACCGTTTGGAAGTCGAATTACTGATGAAGGAAACCGTTTACAAATACGGTAGTATTGATATACTGGTCAACAATGCCGGTATTGCCCATCAGGGTTTGATCACGCAGGTCGATGAGTATGACGTTGACCGGATCTTTGACGTGGACCTGAAAGGGGTTTATAACTGCTGTCGCGCGGTAACACCGACAATGGTCAATCAAAAGTCGGGCAAAATCATCAATCTTTCTTCAATGTGGGGTCAGGTCGGTGCTTCCTGTGAAGTCGCCTATTCCGCCGCCAAGGCAGGCGTTATCGGCTTAACGAAAGCACTTGCGAAAGAGCTGGCTCCCAGTGGTATTACAGTCAATGCCGTAGCGCCCGGTATAGTTGAAACCAGTATGAATTCGCATTTAAGTGTTGAGGAACTGAATGATTTTGTTTCGGAAATTCCATTGGGCCGTATGTGCAGCACAGAGGAAATCGCCGCCGCGATCTATTTCCTGGCCTCTGATGAAGCTGACTATATCACCGGGCAGGTTCTTGGTGTAAACGGCGGTTATGTTATTTGATAATTATTTTGGTATACATGAAAACGCCCCGTCATGATGACGGGGCGTTTTCATGATCTGCAACAACTCTTATTTCGTGAATTTATGGAAAACTTTTTTTCCTTTTTTAACGATGAAATCACCGTCAAAATCCGTCGCCGCAAACATTGTTGACGGATCGGTCACCTTTGCATCATTGACCGAAACACCGCCCTGCATGACCAGTCTGCGGGCTTCACCGTTGGAAGATGCAAGACCGCCTTTTGTCATCAGGTTAAGCAAACCGATTTTACCGTCGGCAAAATCCTCATCAGATAACACGGTCGTCGGCATATTGTCAGCACTTCCGCCACCGGAGAATACGGCACGAGCCGCATCCTGCGCTTTGATCGCCTCATCCTCACCGTGAACCATTTTGGTCAATTCAAATGCCAGGATCTCTTTTGCCTCGTTCAGTTTGCTGCCTTCCCACTGATCCATTGCGTCGATCTGTTCTAACGGCAGGAAAGTCAGCATACGGATACATTTCAGCACGTCGGAATCGCCGACGTTGCGCCAATATTGATAGAATTCATACGGCGAAGTTTTGTTCGGGTCGAGCCATACCGCGTTTCCTGCGGTCTTGCCCATTTTCTTACCCTGTGAGTCCGTCAGCAGTGTGATCGTCATCGCGCAGGCATCCTTGCCAAGCTTACGGCGGATCAATTCGGTACCGCCCAGCATATTGGACCACTGATCATCTCCGCCGAACTGCATATTACAGCCGTATTCCTTAAACAGATGGTAAAAGTCATAACTCTGCATGATCATATAATTGAATTCAAGGAAACTCAATCCCTTTTCCATACGCTGTTTATAGCATTCGGCACGCAGCATATTATTGACTGAGAAACAAGCACCGACTTCACGAAGCAGATCGACATAGTTCAGATCAAGCAGCCATTCGGCGTTGTTGACCATCATGGCCTTCCCTTCACCGAAATCGATGAAGCGTTCCATCTGACGTTTGAAGCAGGCGGCATTATGCTCAATATCTTCCTTGGTCAGCATTTTACGCATATCCGTACGCCCGGAAGGATCCCCAATCATCGTCGTTCCGCCGCCGATCAGCGCGATCGGACGGTTCCCCGCCATCTGTAATCGTTTCATCAGGGTAAGCGCCATAAAATGACCGGCTGTCAGACTGTCAGCAGTACAGTCAAAACCGATATAGAATACGGCTTTTCCGTTATTGATGACTTCACGGATTCTTTCTTCATCTGTTACCTGGGCGATCAATCCGCGGGCAACCAATTCTTCATAAATTTTCATATTATTTTCTCCTATCCAACAATTCCTTTGCGGAATTGAATAAATTTTCTGTCATTTCACTGCCGGACATCATGCGCGCGATTTCTTCAACCCGTTTATCATCTTCAAGCGGATGAACACCGGTAAAAGTACTGCTGCCGTCCGAATATTTTTCAATCAGCAAATGGGTCGCACCCGCCGAGGCGATCTGCGGCAAATGCGTCACGCAAAGTACCTGACGGTTCTT
>JAZUFP010000190.1:0-13446 GCA_045640765.1 Acutalibacteraceae bacterium | reverse complement strand
CAGATAATACGGTCCGTACGTGACAGCAAGCAGTTGCAGCATCAGCGGTGTACCGCGCAGAACGGAAACCAAAAATTGAAATATTTTTGAGACGATCTTGTTTTTGCTCATGCGGAGTAAAGCGATCACAATACCCAGCGGAAGCGCAAACAGCAGTGTCAGAAAGAATATGGCACAGGTATTTCCCAACCCTTCCGCCATTTTGAGAACCATTGTTGACAGAGTCATTTATATCCCCGTTTCTAAACGTATCTGATATTCGGATTATTTATCCAGGAAAAGAAGGTTATTCTGGATGTCCGGATATTTTTCGGCAATTTTTTCATAGGTGCCGTCATCAACAAGTTTTTGAACAGCGTCTTCGACCTGCTTGCAGAGTTCTTCGTCGCCGGAACGGAAAGCAATACCGTACTGTTCGGCACCGAGATTTTCATCGATGATAGAGAATCCATCGTGTTCGGCGGCATACGCTTCGGCAACCGGCTTGTCAACGAATACCGCGTCTACCGCGTTACCGTCCAGTTCGGTGAAGCACTTCAAGAAGGTTTCACAGGTAACGACCTTACCGAAGGTGTCAGCAAGATCTTTCAAATCGCCTTTCAGCAAGGATTCACCGGAAGTACCCAACTGTACCGCAACATCTTTACCGGCAAGATCTTTGGAAGCGGCAAAACCGCTGTCTTTCTTGACCAACAAAACCTGCGTATTATCAAAATACGGTTTTGAAATAACGTAGCCGGCCTCTTTCATGGAATCAAGAATCGTCATACCGGACCAAACGCAGTCGCATTCCTTAGCATCCAACTGAACCAGTTTCTGATCCCAGTTAACGCTGAACACTTCAAAATCCCAACCAAGGGAATCACAAACGGCTTTGCAGACCTCAACGTCGAAACCGGTATAATCGCCGTTATCATCCATGTAACTGAACGGCGGATATTCCGCATCGATACCCATGACGAACTTTTTAGAAGAATCTGCGTCCTTTTTGCAGCCAGCAAATGCGAACAACAATGCCAATACCATTACCAATGCCAATACTTTTTTCATAATTATTACTCCCTTTCGCAACTTATGTTGCTATGATAAATCTATTATACTTTAACAAACTAAATTTGTAAAGTGTTTTGCTCAAAAAAATCCAACTTTGTCGAATTTATCTAAAACGACCAGTTGGATTTTTGATTTATTGCATTAAAGTGGCAAAGTGGCTGTCCTCCTACGGGATCAATTCGATGATCGCCGCAAGATTCCCGCGTTTTCCCCCGGTAGCGCGATGGGAATGTAATTCTTCGTGGAGACAGTTCGTACAGGTATCGGCAATATCGATATGCCCCTCTGAAATTCCGCTTTCCAGCAAAATATGCTTGTTGACCAAACGAAGATCCAGCATATAGTGACCGGCCGTTGTCGGGATAAACACTCCGGGAAAAGTCAGATTTGATTTTGCAAACGCATCATAGACCGGCTGATCCACCTCGTAACAGCAAGGACCAATGCACGGGCCGATCGCCGCAATTATATCCGAACGGTCACAACCAAATTCCCGCACCATTTTATCGACTGTGACCTGCCCCATTCTGCCGGCGGTTCCGCGCCAGCCCGAATGACTGTTTGCAATAACCCGTTTCACCGGATCGCAAAAAAGTAGCGGTACACAATCTGCGTACTGCGTCACCAAAGCAACGTTCGGTTCGTTGGTGATCATACCGTCAACATCTTCAAAAGACGGTTTATTGTACCCGGTCCCCCAGTCTTTTGAAGTAATAATGCGCACATTGGTCGTATGCGTCTGTTTGGACAACACCAAATGGTCGGTATTGATTCCGACGGCGTCACACAAAATTTCATAATTCTGTATCACGTTTTCGCGGGCATCTCCGCGGTTAAAACTCATATTCATACTGCCGTACGGCTCCGGACTGACACCGCCCATTCGAGTAGAAAAGGTGTGGCGCACCGCACCACACCCTGACAATTTCGGAAAGGTCAAATAGCAAAGCGAACCCTGCCGGCAGACCTGAAGCGTATTACTTATCATATAATTCTCCCGGTAAAACGAAGATTTCTTCACACAGTTGATTCGCGTTTTCACGCAAAACCGCCGCGGTTTCTTTACTGAAATCCTTTTCGACCGCTTCAAAAGCTTCCCGCAGGCGCGGCGGACGGTGATCGGGAGAATGCGTATCGGTCGCAATATACGAAACATACCCTCGGCGAAGTAACTTTTGCGCCGGCTTTTTGAACGCACCCGAAATCAGCGAAGTAGCATTGACCTGCGCCACTGCCACGCCCTCGTCAAGCAATTTCAGAACTTCCTTAAATCCGCGTTGTCCTGCATAACGTTCCAAATGCGCCAAAATCGGTGTCAGACCCAATCGGTCGTTCAAATCGCGAATGTCCCGCAAGATGTCGGAATCGATCTTACAAACAGGCAATTCCAATAAAATATAATCTGAATGGCACAGAGTCAGCGCACGGATGCCGTTGCTTTTTCCGATACCGTTGAAGTAAAATACCTCGCTGCCAAGCGAAAGATTCGGCACCTTCAAACCATGCACTGCCTGGATCACACGGTCGTACGCTTCGGTAACGACCTCATTGTAATCATCAATGCTGTGATACATGGCGTAAAAATGCGGCGTTGCGATCACATCGGTAATCCCTTGTTCGTACATTTGCTGCAATAACCGAACCGAAGTTTCAAGATCTTTTGCACCGTCATCCACTTCGGGCAGCACATGTGAATGGATATCTAACAACCGCACTGAATTACGCCTCCTGACATTTTGAATCGATTATTCGGATTGATGATCCTGACGGTTTCTTTTTGCGGCTTCCTCGTAACTTCTGTTACGGTCATAACCGCCGTAACCATAACCATAGCCGTAACCGTAACCGCTGTATCCGCCATAACTGTTATAACCGCTGTATCCGCCATGACGGCCGAACCCGTAAACGCCACCGCTTTTTTTACCGTAAGCGTACTTACGATAAGAGTAACGACGATTTTTCTTGGCGTTTACGCCGTTCATGATCGTCCCCAAAATAGTGACGTTTGCAAATTCAGCCGCATCAAGTGCGTGTTCCAAAGCATCATACGGTGTCACAAAATCACGTACGATAAACACCATGCCGTCAATAGCAGGCGCCAATGCCAAAGCATCGGCAACAACATTGATCGGCGGTGTATCAATAAAAACATAATCGTATTTCTTGCGGCAGAACTCAATAAAATCTGCAAATTGCTTTGAACCCAGCAGTTCAGAAGGGTTTGGCGGATAGGGTCCCGCAGTCATCACATCCAAACTGTCGTTTATGTGTTCAACGGCATCTTCAAAAGAAGAGAAACCGACCAGTACATTAGCAAGCCCGTTCGTATTTTCCAATTTCAGTTTTTTATGGACCGATGATTTACGCAAGTCCGCGTCGATCAATAAGACATGACCGCCCAATTGTGAAAAAGTAATTGCGACGTTGACCGTGGTTGTCGATTTACCTTCGCCGGCACCCGCGCTGGAAAAAGCAACGACCTTCCCTTCGCTTTGTGCTAAAAGAAATTGTAAATTTGTACGAATAGACTTATAAGCCTCTACGACCGCAAAAGACGCTTTACGACCGGAAGATTGTGTCTGTTTATTTTGGTTGCTGCTTGCAGGAGTTTTATTCTTAATTCTTTCCGTACTCACTGTAATAGTACCCTCCCTTACTGTTTGAATAGCGCGAATTAACTGCCACATCCGAATCAAAATAAGGTACAACACCTAAAAGCGGAATATCGAAACGCGCCATATAGCCTTCCTCGCCAGTTATTGCATGATCACTTAAATCGATAAAGATAATGCAAATATAGGCCAAAATCAAACCAACTAACGCAGAAGCCAGAGTGATCAAGCGGGTTTGCGGAGATGTCCTGACAGCCACCGAAGTGTAATCATTCAACACATCTGTCTGAATTAATTCGGTATTGCTGAAAGTGTCTTGCAAATATTCTTTTGCCAGTTCAGCAAAACGCTTTGCAAGTCGCACAGCATCCTGTGAATTGGTGGCAGAAAAAGTAATATCCAAAAAGAAAGTTCTATCTTTCCGAACCCCAATAGAAGCCATCCTTCTCAATTGCGCACCTGAATAATGCCTTGCTTCAGGGAACTCGGTCTCCCAGCGGTTTGCCAGATCCATATAAGGTTCTGCCGTACGCAGGTAATTGACATAAGTATCCATCATGTTAATAGAAATCGTAAACTCATTATTGACACTGCCACTTGTGTTTTTTTCCTGCCCGGTTCCGAAAAGCATACCGCCGTTTGTGACCATCAGGGATGTTGAAGCGGAATAACTGGGGGTCGCAATAAACCTGCAATAACCAAAAGCGGCCGCCGCGCATGCCAGCATTGCGGCAAGCAGAATGATCCATCGACGCAAAGCCAACTGCAACAAATAAGTGAGTGACAAATCTTTCATGGATTTCACACCTTAATAATAAAATTATCTTATTGATTATAGCATATTGGTCATTTATTTTCAAGCATTTTTTATACAAAATACGCATTATAGTTGCGTACACGCCCGAAATAATTCCATTGGTTCGCTGTAAGCCGATTGATATACCTCCACGACCGCGTCACCGGAATAGTTCAAATCGCTCATGCGATGCCATAATTTTTCAAAATCAAAAGAGCCTTCGCCCGGCAAAAGGCAATCCCGCTGTTCTGTATTGTCGCTGATGTGCAGATGACGCACGTTCTGCCCGACAGCGTCCAGCATATCAAACGCCGTATAACCGTTTCGCAGGCATTGCTTAACATCAAGACAAAAACCGACCCGGTCACCGAGATTCTTTTGCATCATTCTCAGGAAATCCAACTGCCCTGCCCGAAAGCCGCGGACGTTTTCGTGCAGCAGCATGGCACCACCTTTCCGAACAGCGTCCGCGACCTGCATATATCGTTCGCAGTACTGTTCATCATTGAGTATACCGTTATCTTTTCCGCCGTGCAATATTACGTATTTCGCGCCCAGTTGAGCAGCGATCTCACCATAGCGTTCAAATTCAGAAAGTCCCTGTTTCAGTCGCCGGTCATACGCCGAAAACAGCATAAAAGATTCCGAAAGTGAATAGGTCGGATGAATAGAAACAACGGGAAGATCATATTCTCTGCGCATTTGGTCCAGCATTCCGACAAACGGCGCTTCCAATTCTTCGCCGGCGTTAAAGAATACTTCCGTACACCCGGCACCGTTTTTCGCGATCAGCTCCAACGCCTTTTCGGTCAGCATCGGATACAGACAGGCGGTCGATATGCCTATTCTCATTCCAAAACCTCCTTCGGTGCAACATAAACCGTGTGGTTGGTAGTATATATCACCATACCGGGCAATGCGCCGTTCGGCTTTTTCACAGACTTTACAGGGGTATAATCCACCGGAACCTGGGCCGAAGCGGACGCTTTGGAATAGAAACCCGCCAGATTTGCCGCGTACATAATCGTTTCTTCGCTGACCGGTTTTCCCTCACAGCAAACGATCACGTGCGAACCGGGTATATTTTTTACGTGAAACCACAAATCGTTTTTAGCAGCGATGCGCGTTGTCAGCTGATCGTTCTGTCGATTATTCTTACCGACCAGTACACGGAATCCGTCCGGAGAACAAAAAACGCGGTAGTCACTTTTCAACGGCTTTCGCTTGACAGCATTATTTCGACGCAGATATCCCGTTTCGGTCAGTTCATCGCGGATCTCCGCAAGATCACTTAAATCATTACTGCGTTCAACGGTTTCCAACACCGAGTCAAGATATTCAATTTCCGTTTCATCCTGTTTTGTCAATTCGGTCAGCGTCTGTTCCGCGGTATAACTCTTTTTATAATCCTTGAAATACTTTGCCGCATTTGCCGCTGGGGTCAAAGCCGGATTCAGCGGAATGGTGATCGGCGCAAGATCGGGATCGTAGTAATTCTGAACCGTTGCCGAATGACTGCCGTTTTCGATCGCGTATAAATTAGCTTTCAGCAATTCGCCGTAAATACGAAGTTCTTCACGGTCGGCACAAAGCAGCAATTCCTCCCGACGGGCGGCAAGCCGTTTCTCAGCGCGGTTTTTGGCGTTTCGCACCACTTTCAGCATATCCGATGCCGCATGGTGAATACGGTCTTTCCGGTCGCGCTCGGCATAGAACGTGTCCAACAGGGTTGCGTAATCGGAAAATTCACAGCTCTGATACAGACCGTCATATTGGGTGATCGGGAAATAGGAAAAATCTTTTGGAACACCATCCGAAGAGAGAAGAATAACCGGATTCTGTTTTTCGGTCAACGCGGTTTTCAGTTCTGTCAACACACCAGTCAGCGGTTCCGGATCGCGAATCAAAGAAATATCAATATCCTCTCCATAAGCGCGATAAACGATTTCACGCGCGATCAACGGTGAAAAGCCGTCTCCCGTGCTTAACAATGCCTTGGAAAGCAATCCGCTTTTTTGCAATGCGGTCCGTGCCAGCGTTTCGGGCGTGACCTGCTGTAAATCCAGTTTTTCTTCCCGCTCCGGCGCCGTGTACAAAGCGCCCGGCAGAATCATTCGTTTTCCGCTTTCCGGATCGCTGCGATGAACGGCATCGACAATATGTCCGCTGTTGTCCACCAGGATGATATTGCTTTGATTACCAATCAATTCGCATACGATTTTCGGCCGGACACGGTCCCCCATTTCATCGGTCGTTTCAAAGCACAATTCAACTACCCGTTCCAATCCGTGCTGACGGATATCAACTAAACGCGCGCCCGAAAAATGCTTTCGCGCCAACATACAGAACATCGGCGCGGCGGCCGGATTTTCAAATTTCATTTCGGTAAACTGGATCCGCGCGGCGCCGGGTCTGGCGCACATGATCAGACGCTTTGCAAAACCTTTTTTGCGCAGCAAAAATACCAGCACATCCCGCGACGGCTGGTATAGTTTATCAATATGGCAATCGATCGCAGAACTCAGTTCCACAGTGATTTTATGTAAAAATCCACCGTCAAATGCCATGGTTTTCCTCCGTAAGGCGACACAATAATTCCTGTGCCGCGGTATGATAATATTGATAATCCGCCGAATCCGAAAATACCTGTTTCAGACTTTCGGCGCATTCACTGCACCTTCGGTACTGCTTTTCGATATAACGTCTCCCGGATGCGGTTGCGGCGGAAATATCACCGGCAAATTCCTGCGCGGTCGTCAGGTTATAGGGTTTACCTGTGTATTCTACTTTCATGATCGAATAAACCTTACCGTTTTCTTCCAGCGTCGGTTCACAGGCGATCACAAATCCGTTTTCGGAAAGATATACACGAAGTACCTCCGCCGAAGTCATCGGTTGAAGCAATATTGTTTTCGCACTGTTACGCAGCCATTCGGCACGTTCCAGGATCCCGGCGATCACATCACCGCCCATTCCGGCAATGACAACGGTATCGACCTCGTCCGCGGTAACCGCCGACAGACCGTCGCACAGTCTTAATTCAACATTCGTCACCGAAAACTGTTCCAGATTTTCCCGCGCGTTCTGCAAAGGTTTTTCCCGGATATCGGTCGCAATAACACGACAAGCCCGTCCACTTGAAGCAAGTGCGGCGGGCAGATAGCCATGATCGGTCCCGACGTCGCACACAGCGGCACCTTCCGGGACTAAATCAAAAATTGCGCGCAGTCGAGCGCTTAAACGAATCACTTGTCTGCAAAATGCTGATTCAATTTCGCAATCAGGGCATCGCAGTCGGTACCGTGAACGGCACACGCCTGCTCGATGCTTTCGCCGCGCGAAGCGGGACAACCGAGGCAGTGCATACCGATCGCGAAAAAGTATTCCGCGGCGCTGCTGTCCATATCCAGAACTTCCCCGATCAACATATCTTTTGTGATTTTCATTTTACAACATTCCTTTATTCAAAATTAACTGTCAGAACAGTTTGACATTTTCATCATTTTCCTTGCGCGCGTGATGGTACAGTTTTCGATTATCCAACGCCCATTGACGCGAGGAAAATTCATCGGGTTTGAGAGAAACCACCGCTTCACGCATTTCATAAACACGGGAATCCATCAAGTCCAGTTCACTTAACAATTCGGCTTCCAAAAACAGCGGGCGTACCGCCGCGCCGAATTCCGGTTCGCCGTGATGTGAAAGGATCATGTGTTCCACCAGCATGGCCGTTTTTTCATTGATTTCCAACCGTTTGGCGTATTCCGAAACGGTCATGGCGCCCATGGCGATGTGCCCCAACAGCGTACCGGCAACAGAATACCCCTCGGCAATACCGGTATCATTGACCGTAAACTCTTCCAGTTTGGCAATATCATGCAGAATTGCCCCGGCTAAGAGCAGTTCCTCGTCAATAAAGGGGTACACCTTACAAACCCCTTGCGCCAGACGCACGATAGAAAGAGTGTGGAGCAGCAGGCCGCCGTTCAGCGCATGGTGCAGTCTGAATGCCGCAGGCCAATAAAGCAGTGCTTCCCTGCGGTCGGCCAAAATAGCCGTGACCAATTTTTTGAGATCCGCATCCGTAAAACCGTCCGCCAGGCGGTACAGCTCATCGTACATTTCCTCGCCCGAATATCCGGTCGTACGGATCAGATCTTCCAATTTGATATCATCATTCGGCAACTGCGGACGAATGCGTTCCACGCTCAACTGATCCGCGCCGTTGAATTCACGGATAACACCGCGCACCTTAACGATCTGATTATTCTCGTACTCGCCGTGTTCGCGCGCGCTGTAATGCCAGACTTTTCCGTTGATCTCGCCCGTTTTATCCGCCAGCGTCAGGTCCAGATATTCCCCGTTCTTTCCGGTTTTACACTCAACCGAACGGATCAGACAGAATCCTTCGACCTGACCGTTGGCAATCTTATTAAAATTCATTTCATAGATCCTTTCTCATTATGCGTGATAATACCGTTATTATTCGTTTTGAAAAAGATGATACTTCTTCAAAACGATCAACAACGGCAGGCCCAATCCGTAACAAACGATGATCTGCCCAATCCCAACAGTCAAAGCGGAAACACCAAACGTCCATCCCATGCTATCGCCTGCGGGGACTGTATAAAACAACGTGATTTCCAAGCCGATCACCAAAGCGTTTACCAGAACCGGCGGCATCAACGCCCATATTTTCGACCGTTTTCGCAGCATATAGGTCAGCACGGCGGCCAGTAATGTCGCAAGCGTACCGAAAACCAGATCCAACGGATTAAAAGACAAAATATTACTGAAAAAGCAGCCAAGCGTCAATCCGGGAATTGCCGCCGGCGTCAGTATCGGCAATATCGTCATCGCCTCGGAAAGGCGAAACTGGATCGGGCCGTATGCCAGACCGAACAGATTGCTCAAATAAGTCAACCCGGCATATAAGGCAGCGATCAAGGCGCTTTCAACCAAAAAACGAATTTGTCGCTTACGCATCTGCTTCACCCTGCAATCTCTTATAATAAGCGACCGCCAAAGCGTCACAACGCTCGTTTTCAGGGTGACCGTCATGCCCTTTTACCCACTCGATTTCAACGGTATGACGTTCCAGAAGATCCAAAAGTTGCTCCCAAAGATCCACGTTCAGCGCCAGTTTTTTGTCCGCCTTACGCCAACCGTTTGACCGCCAGGAATAAACCCAACCTTTTAATACGGCATCTGCCACATATTTTGAATCGGTCACAAGATGAACACGACAGGGCTCCTTCAAAGCCGACAGTCCTTTAATCACGGCGGTCAATTCCATGCGATTATTCGTCGTATCGTTTTCACCGCCGGAAAGTTCTTTTTCCCTGTCTCCGTAGCGCAGGATCGCGCCCCAACCGCCCGGTCCCGGATTGCCGGAACAGGCGCCGTCGGTAAATAAATCCACAAGTTTCTGCATATCAGTTATACTTTCTGTAACTGCCGACCACTTTACCGAGCACAGCCGGTTTTTCCGGATATATCGGCGAAAAATCCGGATTTTCAGGCATGAATACGACCTGACCGTCCTTTTTGATCAGCAGCCGTTTGACCGTTGCGTTTTCCCCGTCCATGCCGATAATAATGTCCCCGCTTCGGCAAGGGGCGTTTTTATCGGCAACAATAATATCACCGTCAAGAATACCGGCGTCACGCATACTGAGACCTTCCACCCGTAAGGCAAACAAACCTTCCGCGTCCTTTTGCGGATACGGGATATAGTCAACGATTTCCTCGACCGCCAGAATCGGCTGTCCGGCCGTGACACGTCCCAAAAGCGGAACCATGGACGCGTCAAAATGATTTTCAAGGCGGATTCCGCGTGAATAACGGGAATCACGCATAATATAACTCTGTTCTTCCAAAAAGTTCAGAATCGCATGAACAGTCGAGGTGGATTTGATGCCGGTGGCATTACAGATCTCACGCACCGTAGGCGGCAAACCGCCGGCGCTCAACTCTTTGACCAGATATTCATAAACGGCTTTTTGTTTTTCATTCAAAGGCAAACGTTCCATACTGTTTCCTCCGTCGAACATTTATTCGATTTCCCTTTCAGTATAACATCTTTTCGGGTTTGTTTCAAGAGGTAATAACAAAAAAACGGCAAGGTTTTAACCTTTACCGTTTTGGGGCTTCAAAATAGCGCGGATGCCGTCAAAACCGTCAACCGTATAATCCGGTTTGACGGTTGCCGGTTTTCCGTTCGGATTGTACCAGCAAGTGTCGATTCCGGCGTTGATGCCGCCCATAATATCGGAAGAAAGACTGTCGCCGATCAGCAGAACCGATTCTTTTTCGACCGGAACCCGTGACAGCACCGTATCAAAATACTTCTTACCGGGCTTTTGCGCGCCGACCGATTCCGAAACGAAAACATCATCAAAATACGGTTCCAAGCCGGAATCCCGCAAGCGCTTGTACTGGGTCAGCGACACCCCGTTTGTGGTCGCGTAGATCAGAAAACCGTTTTGTTTCAACCATTCCAGAAATTCGACGGCACCCTCAATAACGTCATGACCTTCGGAAAGCGCAAAAAAATAATCATCCGATATTTTTTCCGGATTCCCCGACAAGCCGAGCGTATTCAGCAGAGTTTCAAAACGACCGACGAAAATTTCTTCGCGTAATATATCGCCCCGTTCGTAGGCCTCCCAATACTGTTGATTGATACCGGAATATATTTTTGCCGTTTCAACGTCATCCGGCAGACCGTGCAATGCCAGCACACGGCGAACGGCGGTCTGCTCCGAACGGTTGAAATCAAGCAAAGTGTTGTCTAAATCAAGAAAAACGGCGGTATACTGTTTCATTTACAGATCCTTTGCAAGTTCTTTTATGTATCCGCGTAATTGTTCAGCCACTTCCGGATGACGCAATCCGACCTCGATATTGGCCTGCAACACGCCGAACTTATTCCCCATATCATACCGGGTCCCGCTGAAATCGACACCGACCATGCCGGATTTGCGGGCCACGACCGCCATGGCGTCCGTCAGCTGCAATTCTCCGCCGGCGCCAAGCGGGATCTGTTCAAGGATCGTAAAGATTTCCGGTGTCAGAATACAGCGCCCGAGAATGGCATAATTTGAAAACTTCTGCGACAGTTCCGGCTTTTCGATCATATCGCTGACCGCAAAGCATTTTTCACTCAGTGGCTCGACTTTCAAGGAACAGTATTTTGTCACCAGTTCATCCGAAACCGCCTTGATACCGACCACGCTTTTTCCGTAGGTATCAAACGCTTCTCCCAATTCCCCGATAGCAGGGATATCGCCGACGATGACATCATCACCGTACAGTACCGCAAACGGCTCGTCCCCGACAAACTCTTTGGCACGTAAAACGGCATCCCCCAAACCGCGCGTTTCCTTTTGACGAATGTAGTAAATATTGGCGATATTCGCCGTCGCCTGAATACATTCAAGCATATCATTCTTCCCGCGCCGACGCAAAGAATCTTCCAGTTCAATCGAATGATCAAAATGGTCTTCGATGACACCTTTTCCACGGTTCGTAATAATCAGAATATCGGTGATCCCGGCCGCGGCGGCCTCCTCAACAATATATTGTATGGCGGGTTTATCGACAATGGGAAGCATTTCCTTCGGCATTGCTTTGGATGCCGGCAAAACCCGTGTTCCCAATCCGGCGGCCGGAATAATCGCTTTATTAATTCGCATTATTAATCTCCTTAATGATAAAGAAAATAGAATGTCATACCGATCGACAGTATAACGCTATACAAAACAAACGCCAGAACCGCAAATCCGCCCGAAGTACTGCCCTGTTTCATCAAACCGAGCTGATAATACCGCGGATCAAGATTATTGCGGCGATAGACCTTGATCCGGCGGACGGCACTGTTTTTATACCAGACGTAACCGAACAGTCCGCCAACAAGCGCCGCCAACAGCTCAAAGGCGATCGTTGTATAGCGAAAAATCGGTTTTTGCTGAAATTCCGCAAAATTCTGTATAAAAATCTGATACGCATTATTCATCGCGGTCATTTCCGCGATACCGTCTTCCTTTTCGGCAAACTGCTCTTCCTTTTGCAGTTGAGCGTACTGTTCCCGATAGGTTTCTTTCACGCCGGGCGGATCACTGAGACAAAAACCGACAAAAGGCAGATACGCCAGAAGAACGGCAATGATCAGGAAAGCCCATGCCGGCTTAAATATCTTTCGCCAGAACAACCAAACAGCAACGCCCAACGGTCCGAATACGATTCCCCAAACCGCAGCAGGCCAACAGAATGCGGTACGGTCGGCGGAAATGGCAAAAAACTTCGGCAGGATCCCCGGTGCCTTTCTTCCGATATACGTTGTCATATCACCGCCGGAAATGCCATCGATCGAACCCAATTCAAAAGAATCACCGAACGGATCATTCTGCGGATCCGTTTCTTGCAGCGGCGTTCCGCACCGAGCGCAATAGCGGGCAGAACCGATATTTTCCGCTTGGCAATTCGGACAAATTTTCTTGTACCCTGTTTCCATAATCACTGCCTCAAATCAGCAAAAAAATCAACTGCGGAAGATTCTGCACCGCGAAAATACCCAACAACATTCCGAAAATGCTGACCCCGCCGTAGCGGTGATAATCATAATCGGCGTCTTCGCTTTCATCCTTGATACACCCGACCCGTGACAGTACGTGACGATTATAAAAATAATCGCCGAAAAGCGCCACAAAGACCCGAAAAATAATATATAACAGTATACCGATCCACGCGAACGCCATGACCGAAGGATGGTCACGAAAAGCGGAAAGCGCCAGTTGTGTCATATTCTGATTTTGGGCATCCATACCGTATAGCAATTTTGCGGACGGCTGCATCAGCAAAGAAAACGCGATTTCAAACAGACCGCAAAAAATCCCGTTTCGGTACATTTTTCGGGAACAGAACCATCCGCACGGGAAGAAAAACGCCAGCCAGTTCCACGAAAGTTTCCTGCCTGTCTTCATT
>JAZUFP010000189.1:0-3265 GCA_045640765.1 Acutalibacteraceae bacterium | reverse complement strand
CGTCTTTACCGGTGCAGTCATCCTTGAATTTCAACAGATAGTTTCCGTTTTCCAGTGCAAATACATCCTTTGTTTTACCTGTGTAGACCTTTTCCATTTTTCATTACTCCTTTGAAAATTATAATTGAGATGCGATTTCAGCATCTTTTTTAACAACGTTATCATGACCGGATTTGCGTTTGCACAAAAGTTTTCCGGCAAGTTCACTGTCCGACAGCGCCAAGATCTGGACAGAAAGCAAAGCGGCATTGACTCCCCCGTTGATGGCAACCGTCGCGACCGGGATCCCGGAAGGCATTTGTACGGTTGACAGCAGGGCATCAATGCCGTCAAGTGTAGTGGATTTGCAGGGGATCCCGATTACGGGCAGTACCGTTTGCGCCGCGATCGCCCCGGCGAGGTGCGCCGCCATACCGGCGGCCGCGATCAGCACACCGAATCCGTTATCGGCGGCGTTCTTCGCGAAGTCCGCCGCTTCTGCGGGGGTCCTGTGCGCGGAAAATATGTGTGCTTCGTACGGCACACCGAATTCTTTCAGCGTATCGATCGCTTTTTGGACGATCGGCAGATCGCTGTCACTTCCCATGATGATTCCGACTTTTTTCATACTGCATTTTCCTTTCTTCACATATTGAAAATAAAAAAAGGCGCAGTTAAAGCGTACACTCTAACTGTGCCCAGACGGTCGGCTTAAAAATATCCATAACGCTCTTGCTCCCCTGCAGTGCTCTGCATATATCCGTCAGTCACAAGAACCACAAAAATACTGTAATTATTATCGCACAACCGCCCGAATTTGTCAAGCCGTTGCGCCATAATTATTTTCGATAATCCGACGATTTTTTTCCTGTCCGGACGCGATCGGTTGGGCAATTTGACATTTAACTCAAAAAATGGTATAATAATCAAAATCTGATTCATTTGGAGGGAAAATCACCATGGAGAAAAAGCGAAACGGTGAACTGGATTTCTGGAAGTTCATTGCCTCGATCCTGATTGTTCTCATTCATTCAAATCAATTATTCCAAACCCATTCCATTACCGGGAAGGAAGGGCTGGCCGTTGAATTTTTCTTTATCGTATCCGGTTATTTCTTTGCCAAAACCGTATATAACCGTTATATATATGATGAAAATTACATAAAGCACAACCATTCGGGAACGGCCGCGCTGGATTTCATCAAAAAGAAAATCAACGGTTTCAAATATATCTATATTGTATGTTTTATTTTGATCCTGATTGAGGGTTTACTGATCGATCGATTCCATTTTAATGACCGCAATTTCCTGACAGTGATTTTTGATTTCCTGCTTTTGCGTTCGTCCGGAATACCGTATTACAGCATTATCGGTGCGACGTGGTACCTATCCTCCATGCTGATCAGTATGTTTGTGATCTTCCCCCTGTTCGTCCGTATGAAAGACCTTTTTGCCGCTTGGCTGGCACCGCTATCGGCGCTGCTGATCTTCGGCGGACTGTTTGTCAACGGCAGCCATCTGCTTTCGCGGAACGAAAAAATCGGTTATTTCCGTAAAAGTTTACTGGTCGCTTTCGCGGAAATTTCGCTAGGCATTTTTGCGTATGTCATATCTGAACGCCTTGCGGAACGAAAACTCTCAACGACCGGACACATTCTGCTCAGTATAGCGGATCTGATCACAGGCATGGGCACTTTCATTTTTATCACTTTCAGACCCACGGCCGCCGAAGAATACGTCGTCCCGTTTATGTTTTTCCTTTTCACCGTCATTTCCACAAGCGGTCAGGCGTCGATCACCCGTCTTTACAAACCCGAAATTTGCGGAAAACTCGGTAAATTGAGTTTATCTATTTATCTTTCTCACCTGTTCATAACCCACCTGCTGGCATTTTTGATCCGCAAAAAAATCCGTTTGTTATTTATGTTTTCAAGGCCGGACATTTTCATGTTCCTTTTCTCCATCGCGGTGGAGATCGCTTTGGTGATCGCTTTTGCACTGTTGGTGCAATGGTTCAGTGAAAAATGTTTTTCGCGGCTTTGTCAAAAATTATTTTTAATTTGTACTGACTGAAAACTCTGAACTGCCTGATATAAAAGGAGACTGCCGGATACAGTCTCCTTTTTACACTTTATATGGAAAAACGCCGACCGGTATGTTATAATAAAGAGGTCGGAACATCTGATCGGTAATGATATGATACCATAAAAGTAGACATTTAAATAAGAGACACCTTGATGTATAATAAAAGAGTCAAGGAGTTGAAAGAAATGGGAAAATACGAGTTCACATACGAAGAAAATCTTACCATAGTAAAAGAGCACGAAGAAAACCATAAGACATTAAAAGCCATCTGTGAGGAGTATGACATAAGCAAGAGTCATCTTTGCCGGTTAATAAAAGATTATCGGGAAAGCGGCAAGGAATCTTTGAAAAGTACAAAATATTATTCCACAGAATACAAACTGAAAGTGATCAAAAGGCACTTTGAGGACGGCATATCCATAGCCGATCTGACAAGAGAAACCGGTATCCAATACCGAATGTTAAAGCAATGGCTTTCGGATTACCAACATCACGGTGAGGAAGGATTAACCAATCGCAAACGAGGACGCCCGAGAAGACCGCAGCCCAATACCCCGGAAGAAAAAATGCGGCAATTAGAAATGGAAAATGAGGTACTGCGGGCTTTTCTGGAAGAATGCGAAAGGTGGGATGCAAAGAACTCCGGTACAAAGTGATTTACCGTTTCAAAGACCGTTTCACGATCGGAGAACTGTGTGAGTTGCTTGAAGTATCCCGAAGCGGATATTACAAGTGGCTGAACAGAAAAGACAGAGCCGACAAAGATCGGATAATAGCAGATCTAATCGCTGAATGTCACGAAAAAGCGCATAGAACCTACGGTTATCGCCGTGTAAAGATATGGCTGCTCCGTGAAACAGGGCTTGTCATCAATCACAAGGCGGTTCTTCGGATCATGCGAAAGTTCAATCTGTTGGCAATACGGAAAAGAAAGCGGTTCCGTCATTATGATTGCAATACATACACTCATTACGACAATGAACTGCAGAGAGATTTTACGGCAACCAGACCGAATGAAAAATGGGTGACGGATATTTCATACATACAGACAAAACAAGGATTTCTGTATCTGTCGATGATTAAGGATCTCTACGACAACAGTATTGTCGGATACAAGTATGCTACCCAAATGCCGGCAAGCTTGGTGATTGAAACGGTGCGTGCGGCGGTGAAAAACGCCAAGCCCTCCGGAGGGCTTATCC
>JAZUFP010000188.1:0-6804 GCA_045640765.1 Acutalibacteraceae bacterium | reverse complement strand
CTTCGCAACGGTACTGTCCTTTACCAGACAGTTGTATCAGGATCTCCTTCCGGGATTGAAACCGGCTTACGTATTCATTATCTGCGCTGTCATTTCCTTCTTTATCACCAAAAAAGACGGCACCCGTCTGATGAGTTGGAAAAATACACAGAAACGTATCGTTTGGGATCTGATCTACGTGTTCTCAGGCGGTTTGGCGCTGGGGACACTGATCAATGGCAGCGGTGTCGCCAAAACGATCGGTGAACTGGTACAGAAGTCCCACATCAGCGGCGGCTTCCTGTTCGTTCTGGGGATCGTCACCCTGACGGTCATTCTTTCGGATATTACCAGTAATACCGCGACCGCGGCAGTTGCGATGCCGATCGTTATCAGCATTGTCAGCGGCATGGGCGAAAACGCGATCCCGTACATCTACATCGCGTCGATCGGCGTCAACCTTTCCTATATGCTGCCGACTTCCATCCGTGCCATTCCGGTCGGTTACGGTCTGGAACCGAAATATATGTTCAAAAAAGGTGTTCCGATCACCATTGTCGTCATTCTTTTGATGAGTATCACGGGTTATCTGCTGATGAGGTTCTGGCCGGCGTTCAGCACAGTTTGATTGAGGTGTAAATAAATGTTTGAATCCATCGTTGAAGCGATATTGTATTATTCCGAAAAACAGCCGGACCATTTCTGTATTGCGGATGATCACAATTCCTTTACCTATCTTGAATATAAAAACCGGATCCTTCAATACGCTTCGTATTTTTCGGACCTCGGCTTTGTTCGGGATACCAAGATCGTTATTGAAGCCAATCAAAGCGTGGATTATCTCGCCATGCAGGCAGCCATTCAGCTGATCGGTTCCGTTTTTGTCCCCGTGGAGCACAACTGTGCCGCCGAAAAGGTCGCGACTTTTATCGGGCGCTCCGGCGCCGCCGCGGCGATCGTGAATAAAGTTCAATGCGAACCCGGTTGTACCATGTTGACTTACGAAACCGTACAGAACGCGGTCGAAAGCGCGCCGCTGTATACGGTGTCCGCACTGCCCCGAAAGGACGATATTGCCGAGATCCTTTTCAGCACCGGCACCACCGGCAAGGAAAAAGGCATCGTCCTGACGCACAGGAACAATATTGCTTTGGCACAAAACGTCATGAACGGCGTTCGTATGGAGAAGGACAACGTTGAAATGATCCCCTCCCCCATGAACCATTCACACGGCCTGCGCCGGTATTACGCGAATATGTATAACGGAAGCAGTGTTGTTCTGCTGGGCAGCGTTATGGACATGGCACGGTTTTTCGGGAATATCGATCAGTATCACGTCAATTCCATGGATCTGGTACCGTCCGCGCTGGCGGTCGTATTACGCCTTTCCAAGCGGAAGCTGGCCGATTACGCGGACCGTCTGCGCTATCTGCAATTCGGTTCGGCCCCCCTGGCGGACGCCGATGTGCAGTTGGTCTGTGAACTGCTGCCGAACACCCGGATGTATAATATCTACGGCAGTACCGAAAGCGGATGCACCTGCATTTACGACTTCAACTGCAAAGAACAGAAAAAGAACTGTATCGGCAAACCGACCTGCAACACCACAGTATTGTTCGTGGACGATGACCGTCATGAGATCGAGGCATCCCCCGATCATACCGGGCTGATCGCCACGGTCGGTGACATGAATATGTCCGAATACTGGCAGGACGCGGAAGAAACCGCGCGCGCCATGGAAAACGGTATTATTTATTCCAACGATATCGGCTATTTCGACGCGGACGGAGATATCATCCTGATCGGCAGAAAGGGCGATGTGATCAATATCGGCGGAATGAAAGTGGCGCCCGATGAAATTGAGAACGCTGCCAAAAAGATGCCGGAAATTTTCGATTGCGGATGTATCGCCGTGCCGGACCCCGCAAAAGGGCAGGTGCCGAAACTGTTTGTTCAGATGGCTTCGGGCGTTGATTTTGACGCAAAAGCGATACGGTCGTTTTTGATGGAGCATTTGGAACCGTATAAAGTACCCGCGTATATCGAACAGATCAAAAAGATCCCGAGAACTTTCAACGGAAAACTGTTAAGAAAAGAACTGAAATGATCAAATGATCCCGTCGGATATCCGGCGGGATTTTTTTGTAAAAAACAGATGATTTTTCCGGAATATATGGTATAATGACAGAAAGGGATGATGTTATGAGAATATTGATCGCGGAAAACGACCGCTTGATTGCGAAAGCTATACTGAAACTATTGACCGGCGTGCATTATTCCGCCGACGTCGTATACAATGGCGAAAACGCGCTGATCTATCTTGAAAGCGGAAACTATGACGCCGCTATTTTCAGCGATACTCTGCCGGCTCCGGGCGGTGTGCCGGTGTTGAAGAAAATGCGCGCCGGCGGCAATGCGATCCCCGTTTTGCTGATCGGCAGCAGCAGTGATCCCGACACGATCGCCGACGGACTGAACAGCGGTGCCGACTATTACCTTGCAAAACCGCTGAATGAAAACCTGTTGCTGGCCGTTCTGAACGCGATGACCCGTTCCCGGTTGGAAACCGACAAAAAAATCACGGTCGGCAACATCACGCTGAACCGTTCTACCTTTGAGCTGTCCTCAGAAAGCGGCAATATCCGGCTTTCCAACAAGGAATTCCAGATCATCGAAATTCTGATGACCCACCCCCGGCAGATCTTTTCTTCCGAACGCTTCATGGAAAAGATTTGGGGATTCGATACCGATTCAAAGATCAACGTCGTGTGGGTATATATTTCATACCTGCGCAAAAAACTGACCGCGCTCAACGCGAATATCCAGATCAAGGCAACGCGGAATATCGGATATTCCCTGGAAAGCATTGACCCGGAAGCCCGAAGCTGACAGGCGGATATTGAAATTTTCCGGTATTTGTATTATAATAATAATAATAATGATATACAAAATTTTAATGATTTGAGGAAAGTGTATGAAGAAAAGAATCGTCAGTCTGTTGCTTTGTTTGACGCTGATGCTCACCTTTGTGCCACTGCAGACGTTCGCGGCGGGGCCGGATGACCCGGGCAAGGTGTTCGGAAACGCGTCAGACGTGCTGGATGAGGTGGAACGCCAGTTGGGCAACCTGCCGAACATCGGTCAGGGAGCGGCTTCCGTAAGCAGCTGGAAAAGCACGGTGAACACGATGTTTGACTACATCGGCAAGTTCGGATCGGTGCTGACCGCGATCAACGGCAGTGTGATTTTTCTGCGGATGATCGGTGCCATGGAAGACCCGACACAGACCAAGCTTCAAAGCATTCTGGACCGGCTGGAATCTGTCAGTCTTCAAGTGAGCGATATCAATGAATCCTGCCGCCGGATCGAGCAGTCTTTGATCGAGAATTTCAACGAAATGCACCTGTCTTTTGACGAAACGCAGTATATGGAATATCAGACGATGTGGCAGAATTTCTGCGACAATGTCGAAGACCCGCTTCGTCAACTGCAAACGGCGTATAATTACGGTGTCCGCGATATGTTCATTGACTACGCACGGTTATGGAGCGGTGCGGACAGTTATGACAAACTGGCTTTGCGCGCCCTTTACAACACGGACGGAAACCTTGTATACAGCGGGGAAAACCTACCCTACCCGTCTGCCGCCGTTTCCATGCCGGGCCGTCCGTCATGGAGTTGCGATGAAGAACGGGTCGCCTATGCGATCACACTGCCGTCACGGTATCTGCACGATCGTTTGACGATCATGCGTCCCGTGAATTCGGGCAACTACACCGAACTGCTTTCCGAGGCGATCGCACTGGCGGTTTACGATGCTGCCGACCGCGCCGCGTTGGAAGCGTACAACGGTTTTGACGCGGAATGGCGTGCTTTGGATCCGGACGGAAAAACGGAACGCGCGCAGAAGATCGCCGATGATCTGATGGACACGCTCGGTTTCGCGACCATGTATAATTACGTCAATTACGAGCCGGGCAGACTTTCCGTCGGGACGGGCGGTGCCTCGTTCGCTTCCCGCGTAAAAAGCGCTTATACCTCCTACTGCGAGTACATGACAGGACAGCGCGACAAGATATCCCCCATGACGGCACAGCTTCATAAACTGGCGCTGACCCACGGTTTTGAAGGCGAAGTACGGGACGAAGTGGAAACGCTTTGCGGATATTTCAACCTGATGAACATCAACTACGGGATCTTTGCTTCGTCGGTCATGCAGTTGGCAGATGCGCCTACCGAAGCCGAAATCACCGCGGTATGTGAGGATTTGCTTGCCACCCTGGAAAGCACGCTTACATACGCCAAAACTTTCCTGACCGGAAACAACAACTACTGTTACGCGCTGAACCGCATCATTGAGTATCACGAAATCAAGGTTTCCTCCTCGATGACGGCGACCTTTAATCAGTACGTCGGTTCTGAAAAGACCGAGAAAAAAGACATTGTAAAAAGTCTTTCCCACAACAATGACGCGACCGGAACACCCTGGACCGTGACCGATGTTTCCGAACCGGAAAACACGGTTTCTTCGGACAGTCTGCTGTCCTTGCAGGATACCGCGATGCTGTACTGTCTGTACGGTGAAAACGCCGCCGCGGGGCAGTCTTTTGCGGATTATCTGATCGCGAACGGTGTTGCGTATCCGCTTGGGGACGGTGCCAATCACGGTCTGCGGGATATCGTGAGTGATTATCGCCTGAATCAGACCTTTGCGCTGAATCCCGGCGTACGGATGACGAACATCGTCAGCGCGTCAAAATATTGCCACTATTTCCCCGCCGGCGGAACGGCAACGGTCAACGTCGGCAACAGTGATGCCAATGACGAATATTTCGCGATCCACGACAAGGTTTCCGGCGGACTGTTCAACATCTCTTCGGGCAGCAGTAATACAGATGCAGTACTTGCCGCGCGCGCCCTCTACGAAGAGTCCTTTACATTGACGTATGACGAAATGTTTTATTTCAGTAATACCGAAGAATATCAGTACGATGAATCCATTATCGACTGGCACATCAGTTTACACAACGGTTATCAGGACTGCACCGCGATCCGCCGCGGCACGATGACCTGCTCGCAGGTGTACGGCGCACTGGTCACCGGCACCGACAAAACCGTAAAGATCCCCGCGAAGGCGGATCCCATTTCCGGTCAATACCTGACAAACAACCCTGCCAAAACGCTGGTACTGCACGGTCGGACCGACGAAGAACGCTTCGCCCAAAGTCCAAACGCGCTGGAAGGCATGGGTACGGTTGGTGACCGCTGTCTGCTGGTCACGCCGGACGATACCTTCCCGCAGATTGTGACGGCTTGGCACGGCGGATATTTCGGTGACCGGACGATCACGCTGAACGCCAATGACGGAACCGATAAAACGGCACAATGTGTCGTGGTGACGGGAATGGTGACCGAAGAGATCCCCTGCCCCTTCAACCGAACAGACGGACAGTACTTTAACGGTTGGAACACGGCGGTGATCGACGGTGCGACCGAAGAACTGACCGCCACCTGGACCGATCATGAACATCAGTGGCAGACCCAATCAATGGCGGCTACCTGCACAGAAGCCGGTTTCAGCGGCAAAAAGGTATGCTCCGTCTGCGGCAAATCGACCACGGGCAGTATTATCGCCCCGACAGGTCACAACTACACGTTTGATAATATCCACAACGGCTCCTGCGCCTGCTCCCGCTGCGGTGCGGTCATTTACGTGACCACCGCGGAATACGGCGACTTCGTTGTGGCGGCCGAAGACCGTGCGTCGCTGGCACTGACCTGCACGTATGAGGACGGCGTCCTTCACATTCATTCCGATACGAACATTCTGATCAAAAACAAAGTTTCGTATCTGCCGACGTATGATACGATCTGTGTCGACAGCGGATTCAGCCCGAAAATCACCTTTGACGGCGTATATATCGAATCCGCGACCGCGGCGTTCCAAATCGAAGATTTCAGTGTCGGCGACGTTGTGCTGAATCTTGCCGACGGAAGCGTCAACCGTCTTTGCAGTTTTTGGAACTATGCCGCCGTGCAGAAAAACGGAAGAGATTACGGTTCGCTTACCATTAACGGATCGGGTCAGCTGATCACCACAGGCGGCGGAAGTTCCGCGGCGATCGGTGCCGCGGCCGGTTATGATACCTGCAATATTACCATCAACGGCGGAATGATCTACGCCGCCGGCGGCAGTAACGCGCCCGGCATCGGCTGCAACGCGGGTTCCGGACAGCCGTGTATCGCACGGAATATCACCATCAACGGCGGCATTATTACAACGACCGGTCTCGGGGCGCCCGGCATCGGCGCGGGACGTCTTTACGATCTTTCCATTCTCGGCGGTATGGTCACGGCACAGTCCATGTACGACGGTGAACACGCGGTAGCGGATGATATCGGATGTCCGAACGTCAGCGGCGCTTCCTGCGATACGATCGTTATTGCCCCGTCCGCCTCGGTTTTGGCCGAAAAGATCAATACCAACAGTCAGAACACGGCGATCTGCAACGAACTCGGACAGACCGTCGAACGCTGTGTGATCGATCTGGACGAGATGTTCCCCGAAGCTTATGACGATCCGCCCGGCATCTCGATCAACGGGATCCGGTCACCCTACTGGGGACACACCAGCTTATCCGAAATAGATAATATGCCGTTCTGCGACGCTAAACTCTATCTCTATTGCACCACGTGCAGCGTTCCCGATATCAGAACCATTCAGTGCACGGCGGTCGAAAGAATCGAGCCCACCTGCACGGCAAACGGCACAGCGGCACATTATATAAACGAAATGGGCGACTGTTATTCAGATGAAGCGTGCAC
>JAZUFP010000187.1:0-3962 GCA_045640765.1 Acutalibacteraceae bacterium | reverse complement strand
GGATAAAAGTCCGTATTTTTTTCGCCTTTTTCAGAAGATTGTTAAAAAATCTTCAATTTTTGCAAAAAAGTGATTGTAAAAAAATTTTTTTATGTTATACTTATTATAACTAACCATGTGTTAGTGTATATTCTTACTTTTCACGGCCGTGTAATATCGGCCGAATTTATGAGGAGGATTCCGTTCATGAAAAAGAAAATCAGCAAACTGCCTTTCAAAGGCACCCCGGAACAAGAGGCCCAGCTCAAAGCCGTTATCGAAGAGAATAAAGCGGACAAGAGCAACCTGATGGTCGTTATGCAGAAAGCGCAGGACATCTACGGTTATCTGCCGTTCGAGGTCCAGAATATGATCGCCGAAGGCATGGAAGTTCCGCTGGAAAAGGTTTACGGTGTTTCCACCTTCTACGCACAGTTCGCACTTTCGCCGAAAGGCAAATACAACATTTCGGTTTGCCTGGGTACCGCCTGCTACGTCAAGGGTTCGGGCGATATCTTTAATAAGCTTTCCGAAAAACTCGGCATCGGTGCCGATGAATGCACTCCGGACGGCAAGTTTTCTCTGACCGCCTGCCGCTGCATCGGCGCGTGCGGTCTGGCTCCGGTCATGACCGTCAACGATGACGTTTACGGTCGTTTGACCGCTGACGATGTTGAAGGAATTTTGGCAAAATACATCGACTGATAGGAACTGTTTATGAAAATTTCTACGATCCGGGAACTGCTGCACGCGGAAGTGGTCTGCTGTGAGGAAGGTTTACAGCATCACGTTTATTCGGCCTGCGGCAGTGATATGATGAGTGATGTGCTGGCCTACGTTAAGGATCAGGCGGTCTTGTTGACCGGTCTTGTCAATCCGCAGGTCATCCGCACCGCCGAAATGATGGATATGGTCTGCATCGTTTTCGTCCGCTCCAAAAAGCCGAGCGCGGAAATGATCAAATTGGCCGAAGCCGGCGGCATGGTTCTGATGACGACCGACAAGCGGATGTACGACGCGTGCGGCACGCTGTACGCAAACGGCTTGGTCGGGAAGAAGGTCCGCCATGTCTGAAAAACTCAACTTCCACTTTGACGTGGACGGTACCGATTTCACGTCGGCGGGTCAGGCCTCCGGGCAGGTCAAGAAAAACCTGCGCCGGCTCGGCATTCCGCCCGAGATCATCCGCCGTGTTTCCATTGCGATGTACGAGGGTGAGATCAACATGGTCATTCACGCGGGCGGCGGCGAGGCGGACGTTAATGTCAGTGAAAATGAGATCGAGATCATCCTGACCGACCACGGTCCCGGTATTCCCGATATTGATAAGGCAATGCAGGAGGGCTATTCCACCGCGACGGACAGCATCCGTTCGCTGGGATTCGGCGCCGGTATGGGTCTGCCCAACATGAAACGTTATTCCGATGATATGCAGATCGAAACCAAGATCGGCAGCGGCACCACCATTACCATGCGCATCTATCTTGCGTGAAAGTAGGTGAGGACAATGGATACTTACGAACATTCGGTTTTACTGGATCGGGATAAGTGTGCGGGTTGCACGACCTGTCTGCACCATTGCCCGACCGAAGCTATCCGTATTCGTGACGGTCATGCGGTCATCAATCAGGGACGCTGTATCGATTGCGGTGAATGTATCCGCGTATGTCCGCATAAAGCCAAAAAGGCGGTCAGCAGTAAGCTGGACGCCATGCAGAGATTCAAGTATAAAATCGCCCTTCCGGCACCGTCTTTATATGGCCAGTTCGCCAATATGGATGATATTGATTACGTGCTGGACGGATTGTTGAAAATCGGATTTGACGATGTTTTCGAGGTTTCAAAAGCCGCGGAACTGGTAACGGCGTATACCCGTTTGTATTTGAAGACGGACGGTATCAGAACGCCGGTCATCAGCTCGGCCTGCCCGGTCGTTGTACGTCTGATCGGTCTGCGCTTCCCCTCGCTGAATGAGCATATTCTGCACATTCTTCCGCCGATGGAGATTGCCGCGCGGCTGGCCCGTGAACGGGCAAAAGAAAAACATCCCGAATTGGAAGATTCACAGATCGGCGTCTGTTTTATTTCTCCCTGCCCCGCTAAGGTCAGCTATGTAAAAAACGGATTCGCCGAATATAAAAGTCAGATCGACGAGGTCGTTGCCATCAGCGATATTTATTTCCAGCTGATCAACGCCATGAAAAAAGGCGATCTGACCGATTCGCTTTCGGAATCCGGTATGATCGGTATCGGATGGGCAAGCAGCGGCGGAGAAGCGACCGCTATCTTCAATGAGGACTATCTTGCGGCGGACGGCATCGAAAACGTCATCCGCGTGCTGGATCAGATCGAAAACGGCGATATTCCGCCTTTGAAATTCATCGAACTTAACGCTTGTCCGGGCGGCTGTGTCGGCGGCGTGCTGACGGTGCAGAATCCTTTTATCGCAAAGGCCCGTCTGCAAACACTGCGCCGGTATCTGCCGGTTTCTCAGAATTTTTTGAGTGACGACAAGGCCAATTACATTCCGGAAAATTATTTCTTTGATTCATTACCTACCTATCAACCCATCAGCCGGCTGAGCGACAGCATGGCCGAGTCGATGCGGATGATGGCGGATATTCAAAAACTGCGGGCGCAGCTGCCGGGCATTGATTGCGGTGCCTGCGGCGCACCGAACTGCCGTGCTTTTGCGGAGGATATCGTCCGCAAGATCGACTGCGGTGAGTGCCCCTTGAAAAAGCAGGATCGGGAGGCGTCGGAATGACGGTCGAAGCTTTATTGCAGCACGGTTTCAGCGCCGTGACCTTACCGCAGCCAAAACGGGAGATCGCCGGTGCCTACACGGGTGATCTGCTCAGCTGGGTCATGGGTCGCGCCGTGGCGGATAACGCCTGGGTGTCCATTATGTCCAACGTCAACGTGATCGCGGTAGCGTCTTTGGCGGACGTTTCCTGTGTGATCCTCTGCGAAGGGGTCACCCTGCCGGAAGACGTCCGGCAGACGGCCGAACAAAAAGAAATCAACGTGCTGTCAACGGAACTGCCGTCCTATGAAACGGCGGTGCTGCTTTCACAACTGATATGACACGCTACACGTACGACCTGCACGTTCATTCTTGCTTATCCCCCTGTGCGGATAATGACAATACGCCCAACAACCTGGCCGGTATGGCCACGCTGAACGGGATCGGTATCATGGCTTTGACGGATCATAATTCCTGCAAAAACTGCCCGGCGTTTTTTGCCGCGGCAAAGCGGTACGGCATCGTGCCCGTTCCGGGAATGGAACTGACCACCGCCGAGGACGTCCACGTGATCTGCCTGTTTGAAACGCTGGAAAACGCGATGGCGTTTGACGCGCTGGTCGACGAACGGCGTATCCGCATTGCTAACCGGAAAGAAATTTTCGGGGATCAGATGATTCTGGACGGTGAAGATCAGGTCATCGGCGAAGAGACGGATCTGCTGCCGAACGCAACGCAGATTTCCTTGCAGGAGGTTCCGTCCCTGATCGACCCGCTGGGCGGTGTGTGCTATCCGGCGCATATCGACCGACCGGCAAACGGTATTATCGCCACGCTCGGTATTTTTCCGACGGTACCGGATTTTTCCTGTGTCGAGCTGAACGAGGCGGAAAACCGGGATTCCTACGTGCGGCAGTACGGTTTGGAACAGAAAAGGATCATTGTCAGTTCGGACGCGCATTACCTGACCGATCTGCGGGAGGAAAACGCTTCCGTTCTGCTGGATGATGAACCGTACAGCAGTGCTTTGGTACGGAAACGCCTGCTGGAATGGCTTCGGGGGGAAACATGAAAGAATTATCGCTGAATCTGTTAGACGGTGCTGAAAATTCGGTAAAGGCCGGTGCCACACTGACCGAACTGCTGTTGACCGAAGAACAAAACCGTCTGATCATGACCATTCGGGACGACGGGTGCGGAATGTCGGCGGAAGTCATCGAAAAGGTGACCGATCCGT
>JAZUFP010000186.1:0-3470 GCA_045640765.1 Acutalibacteraceae bacterium | reverse complement strand
GGTTCTGCGTCTTGCGGTACCGACTATTTTAAGTATGCTGGTCACAACGTTTTACAATATGGCCGACACCTATTTTGTCAGTCTGCTTGGCAAAACGGAGGCCACAGGTGCGGTCGGTGTTGCGTTCGCGCTGATGGCGTTGATCCAGTCGATCGGATTTTTCTTTGGACAGGGCAGTGCGAATTTCATTTCCCGATCTATGGGCGCCGGAAAAACAAAAGAATCGGAAGAAATGGCGTCTTTCGGCTTTTTTCTTGCTGTCGCGACCGGTGCGGTATTGATGATCATCGGGTTGTGCTTCGTCGATCAACTTGCGTTTTTGCTGGGATCGACCGAAACGATCAACGCCTATGCACACGATTATCTGGCAATCATTTTGCTTGGTACACCGATCCAGTGCGGTACGATGGTAATGAATAATCAACTGCGTTTTCAGGGAAACGCTTCTTTTGCCATGGTCGGTATCGTGTCGGGGGCGGTGTTGAATTGCGGTTTGGATCCGCTGTTTATTCTTGTGTTCAAATGGGGCATTAAAGGTGCCGCTATTGCGACCGTTACCGGACAGGTCATCAGTTTTATACTGTTGATGATCTGCGTGAAGAAAAGCGGTGGTATTCAGATTCGCCCGGTCAACTTCAAACCGAAAAAGTATTATTTCGGTCAATTGCTGAACGGCGGTATGCCTTCACTTTGCCGACAGGGAATTGCCTCTGTCGGGATGATCGTGCTGAATCACGTTGCGAAAGGAATCGGCGGTGACGCGGCGATTACCGCAATGTCGATCTGCTCACGTATTATTTTGTTTATGAATTCTACGATGATCGGCTTCGGTCAGGGCTTTCAGCCGGTGTGCGGATATAATTACGGTGCCGGCAAGTACAAGCGGGTCAAAGAAGCGTTTTGGTTTTGCGTCTGCTTTTCGTTTTTCTTTTTGGTCATACTTTCCGCCTGCGGCGCTTTCTTCGCCGAACCGCTGGTCAGTATCTTTAACAAAAATAACGATCAGGACGTATTGAAATACGGGATCCCTGCGTTTCGGTATATGTGTTATTCGTTCCCGCTGAACGCGTGGATCGTCATGTGCAATATGAGTATGCAGACAATGGGTAAAGGTTTCCGTGCCTCTTTGCTTTCCATTGCGCGGCAGGGGTTGACCTTTATTCCGATCGTATTGATACTTTCCCACTATTTTGGCGTGTTCGGATTTGAATCGGCCCAGATGTGGGCGGATATTCTGACCTTTATTATTTCTGTTCCATTACAGATTTCCATTTTGAAAGAGTTGAATCATCCGCCGAAAAAGGAGACGGAATAATGTATAACGATTTTGCCGGATTTTACGATGAACTGATGAATGACGCGGACTATTCCTACCGTGCCGCGCATCTTTTCGATCTTTTCGGAAAGCATGACCGAATGCCGACGTTACTGCTTGATTTGTGCTGCGGAACCGGAAAGTTTTCAAATCATTTCGCCAAAAACGGGGTATCCGTCATCGGGGTCGATCTTTCACCGGAAATGCTTTCTGTTGCCCGTGAAAACAGCGCGAACGATGGACAGGACGTGCTCTATCTTTGCCAGAATGCTACCGAATTGGATCTGTACGGTACGGTAGATGGCGCGATCTGTTGTATGGATAGTCTGAACCATATCATCGATTATGGCGATCTGTGCGCGGCGCTGGCAAAAGTTTCTCTGTTTCTTGAAAAAGACCGGTTGTTTATTTTTGACGTCAATACACTGTATAAGCACGAGCAGGTGTTAGGCGATCAGGTGTTCATCCGGGACGGGGAAGATGTATATTGCGTTTGGAGTAATGAATACGACCCCGAAACGCATATAACGGATATGGAACTGGATTTTTTTGTTCCGGAAGAAGACGGGCGGTATATCCGTTCCGGTGAAAGCATTACGGAACGGGCTTATACCGAAAAGGAATTGCGGGATGCGCTGACGGCGGCCGGTTTGGAAACGGTAGCCGTTTACGATGATTATTCGTTCGATCCGCTTCACGAAAAAAGCGAACGGGCAGTTTATGTGACGAGGAAGGTTTAATATGGGAAAATTGATTCGTTGTATCACGTCTGACGGATTGGTGGTCGCTACGGCGATCGACAGTACCGATATCTGTGCAAAAGCAGAAGAATATCATAAAAGTTCCGCTGTTGTCACAGCGGCTTTGGGACGTTTGCTGACAGCGGCATCGCTGATGGGAAACGCGTTGAAAGGCGATGCGCAAAGTATTACCCTGCGTATTTCGGGTAACGGACCGATCGGAACGGTGAACGCTGTTGCTGACGAAAAGGGAAATGTGCGTGGATACGTGACCAACCCGCTGGTGGAATTACCGCTGAAACCGAATGGAAAACTGGACGTTTCCGGAGCTGTCGGTACAGAGGGTAATCTGTATGTGTTAAAGGATCTCGGTATGAAAGAACCGTACAGTGGATTTGTGCCGCTGTACAGCGGTGAAATTGCCGAGGATATTGCCTCGTATTACGCTACGAGCGAACAGATCCCGACGGTTTGCGCGTTAGGTGTTCTGATCAATCCCGATCTGACCGTCAAAGCGGCAGGGGGGTATCTGATCCAGTTATTGCCGGCGGCGCACGGATACGAAGAAGTGATTGCACATCTTGAAAAGAATATCGGGCAGATGAAGCCGGTCACGGCGCTGCTGGAAGAGGGAAATACCATTGAGGAGATCGTTCGTAAGGCACTGGACGGTTTCGAGGTGGAAATACTTTCATCGGAAACGCCGGAATATCGCTGCAACTGTTCGCGTGAACATACCGCGCAGATTTTGAAAAGTCTCGGAAACGAGGAGCTGGATCGGCTGTCAGAAGAGCCGGAAACGACCGTGAATTGTCATTTTTGTTCATCTTCTTATGTCTTCACATCGGAAGAAATAAAAAAATTGAAAAAAACTTAAAAATTATGAAAAAAAGTCTTGACAATCGCTTTGTTTTATGGTAATATCTATCTTGTCGCCGGTGAGTAAGATGCAAGCCAGCGCGTGGAAGGGAGCATAGCTCAGCTGGGAGAGCACCTGCCTTACAAGCAGGGGGTCACAGGTTCGAGCCCTGTTGTTCCCACCATGTTTATGGCCTGGTAGTTCAGCTGGTTAGAACGCTAGCCTGTCACGCTAGAGGTCGTGGGTTCGAACCCCATCCAGGTCGCCATTTGCCTCTGTAGCTCAGTTGGTAGAGCAGGGGACTGAAAATCCCCGTGTCGTTGGTTCGATTCCGACCGGAGGCACCATTAATATGCGGATTTAGCTCATCTGGTAGAGCGCCACCTTGCCAAGGTGGAGGTAGCGAGTTCGAGCCTCGTAATCCGCTCCATAGGGCGCTTAAATGATTTAAGCGCCCTTTCTTTTAGAAAGTTGAATATGGCACCATAGCCAAGCGGTAAGGCAGAGGTCTGCAAAACCTTTATTCCCCAGTTCGATTCTGGGTGGTGCCTCCAAA
>JAZUFP010000185.1:0-5738 GCA_045640765.1 Acutalibacteraceae bacterium | reverse complement strand
CAGACGCTGACCTTCACCTATGTCGCCGAAAAAGACGCGACGGGGGAAATGGGTATTGATTATTTCCATCTGCCGATCGAAAAGAACCGAACGGTCATCACGGTCGCCGGCAAGGTCTTGCAAACGGTGGAATTCGATTGGTCGATCTATCCGAAACAGCGCCACATCACATATATCGGCGCTATGGATCTTAAACAGGGTGAAACGCTTGCCGTTACAATGACCAACGCGGAAGCGGCGGAAGGATTCGGCGGCATCTGCGTCAGCACGCCGAAAGATTGATGATCCGGTTTACCGGGCAGAAAGAAAAGCAGACGGTGTTATACCGTCTGCTTTTTGTCTCTTTATGGCTTCTGCGTTTGGTCAGTTTTCAAATCCGGCGCTGGTCGTTTTGCATTCAAAGCGCAGATTTGAAAAGTCCTCATTGTAAAGAATCGTGAAAAACGCGTTTTCTTCCGGACGGGTTTCCTCCAAGGTGCTTTTTATGGTCACCTTATCACCCTTTTTGAGGTTCGTTCCGTCCGATGATCCGTATAAGTCGAGGTTGCTGGTTACGGTGCCCAACAGTTCGCCCGATTTATCGTAGACCGAAGTTTCGACCTGTGCCGATGTGGCGGCGGTTGGATTTTCGTTTTTGACCTCATATTCCAGATCAATGTAGTAATGGGTGGTATTAAATGAAACATCTTGCTCACAGTAGACATTTTTGGAAACAACGGTCGCTTCAATTTTTTCGGGATTGCGCGCCCGTTGCCGTCCGGCAGGAATGGAACGGTACGTGCCGGATACAAATGCGATGATGGCAAAAATAAAAATGAGAGAACGTAATTTCATGGATTATTCCTCCTTATCGTCTTCCGCCGGATCTTCCAGTGGCGCCAGTCCCAGCGAGGTCAACTTGCCGTTCAACAGTTCACGCTGTTTTTTCTTGTAATTCTTGGTATACTCTTCACATTCCGCTTCAACTTCCGCGGTAATGCGCGCGGTTTCTTTCTTTTCGACAATGTTGTTATACACATAGGATGCGGTAGCGGCGACAAAAAGCAGAATAATGGGAACAGTATAAAGGAAGAAAAATGAAACAACGAGGGACAGCACTAACAGAATATATGTTACAATGGAAACGGGTTTTATGTTTCGTCGAACCTGTTTCGGGATATCTGCTTTCTTCTTTGTAACGGTCGTATTAAGATTTTCTTTGTTTTCAAAATACGGATAAGGACCCAGAATATCCGGCTTTTCGATAGGATAATCCCAACAGCTGGCTGTTTGCCCGTTATATGTAATGGTGGCTTTATATTCCTGTATAAAACAGAGGCACCGGCGCTGATCGTAGATTCTTTCAACCTGGTAATGAATATTCTTTTTCTCGTCGCCCGATAAAGAAGATTCAATGGACTTGATGATGTTGCTGTTATGTCCGCCGTAAATATGTCTTTCGGCCGAAGAACTCATTTCGATCTTGTCGATCACGTCATTTTCCAACGGAATAACAGACGAATCTTTTGCGTGAGAGAAACAGTATTTGAAACGATCCTTGCTCAAACCCACGTCCGGCAGGTTTTCCGCGTAAGATATGGTGGTGGTGGAAAGCTTTCCGCTGACGGGACTCCAGTCGGTGACGGTTTTATACTTCGTCACCGGTCTTTGTTTTTCCACCCGCCGCGTTTGTACATTTCCGTTAGTGTCAACATAATTTTCTTCTTCGTGATAGGTTTCGTAATCAATATAGGGCTCTTCCCGGTTATGCCCGACGCTGGCGTTATAGGTAACGTCCGCGTCATAACGGTCAATAAACACCTGATGATCGATTTTTTCAACTTCCGAAAAATCGGATTTGAAAATGTCAAACGGGGGATCTTTTTCTGCCAGTTTGATCCATGCCGCCCGGATAAAGTCCTGCTCGGTATACTCGTTTTCGATTTTTTCCGCCCAACTGACAAGTTGAGCGTCATCGCCGTTTTGCGCCTGATCTGCCGTGCTCGGCGTTACCGAGATTTGCGAACCGCAATGATTGCAGACCCCTCTTGTTTCGGACACCATCTTGATATCCGTGGAACTGCATTGCGGGCAGATAATGGTTTTAATATCAATTCCCACTGTTTTTTCCCCTTTATATCGTATTCCATGCAGTATATGGTGTTTCAAGTATATCATGCCGCTGTGCGAAAGTCTTATGCTGACAGCATAGTTGACAAAAAACAAAGTGTTCGCTATACTGAATGAAAAGGGGTGGTCACTTTGCAGAAAGATACGGCAAAAATTCTGGAAGAATTGGGTCTGTGTGATGATTTCAAGACGTTTTACGACGAAAATAAACAGTATGCGGTCCGGGACAGTTTGGGCAGCATGCTTGAAAAACTGCTGACCGAAAAAGGATTGAAAAAGTCCGATGTGATCAGACGCTCCGAACTCTCCGAAGTATACGCTTATCAGATCTTTTCGGGCATTCGTGTGCCGGAACGTAAAAAACTGCTCTGTCTTGCCGTGGCAATGGGATTGAACATCGACGAATTGCAGACACTGTTGAAGTGCGCCGGGTATTCGCCGCTGTATGTCAAACTGCTGTTTGACAGCGTGGTATTGTACGGAATCTGTAAAAAAATGTCGGTCATCGAAATCAACGAATTGCTGTACGAGTACGGCTTGGAAACGCTGGGGTAACAGAATGAAAAAATGTCCTTTTTGCGGCGCTGAAATAGAGGATGAGGCAAAATTCTGTCTTTATTGCATGACCGCACTGGAAGAAAAGAAAACCGTTGCGGCACAAAGCGGTCGGAATTACAAGATATGGATCATTTTCGGCGCAGTTCTTTTATGCCTTTTGGTAGGCGGAACGGCGCTTTTCCTGCCGAAATTTTCGCAAAAGAAAGACCGGCCGACAGGGGAAGTCTCTTCGGAAACGGGGACAGCTGCCGGTGAAAATTCCGCTTCGCCGTCGGCGGCTGAAAACGAATCGACCCACCCGGAAAAACCGGCCGACGGTACGCAACAGCAGATCGATCCCGGTAATTCCTCGGTCGGGGAGCTTTCGTCCGCCGAGACATCCGGACAAGCGTTCGAAACTGACGGCAAAAAAATATCAGGTACGTCCGGTGAAAATGTTTCGGGTAAAATGACTTCGGACAAAAAAACATCAAGCATAATAATTTCAAACAACCGGACTTCGGTCATAAAAGGATCCGGGGACGGGACAACGGCGAAAAAGACGGTAAGCGCGAAAACAACAGATGAAAAAACGACCACCGGGAAACCGTCGAAAAGTTCTGCTGTATCATCCGGCGGCGCTTCGATCCGTACGGGCACAGCCACGTCGTCCCGGTCGGTTTCTTCGGTGAGGTCGGGAAATTCATCGAAATCAGACAGTGTTTCGACCGTCGGCAGTACCTCGTCAAAAACCGATGATCCCGCGGAGTCGGTGACCTATTTATATCGGGACGCGACAAGAGAGGATGACTACGCGCTGAATTCTACGATCACGGAAAATGCCGTTGTGATCACGGGGGTCTCTGCTGTTTCAAAAACCGGTGAATATATCGTTCCGGAAAGTATTGGCGGCAAAAAGGTCGTGGCGATCATGAACCTGGCGTTTTGCGCGGAAAATGTGCGGGATACCGTAAAAAAGGTGGTATTGCCGGCATCGGTAAAAACCATTCATGAATTCGCATTTTATCACTGCCGGAACATGACCGATCTGTATCTCAAAGGGAACGCGGTCGGCTATATGGGACCGTTTCTGCCGGACCGTTCCAAGCAGGGCGATCCCGTCACGATCCACTGTTCGGCGAAATGCACCGACCGTGATCTAAGAACCTATAAGACCGCGTGCGAAATGTACGGACTGGCAAACTTTGAGGAGTGGAACGGATAACCATGACGCGTGAGGAGTATATCAACGGTCTGCTGAAAGTTTACCGTCCGGTGTGTGTCCTGGCGGACAAAAACGAATGCAAGACCCTGCATCTGCGACACCGTGAACTCGGACGGGATCTGGTGCTTCACAGTTTTCCGCAGACCTATGACGCCTATCGGCTGCTGCGGGATATCCGGTGTGAAAATCTGCCGGAAGTGTACGATACCGTGTCACCGGATGACGGACAGATCGTTTTGGAAGAATATATCGACGGCATGACCGTGCGCCAGATCATGGAAACCGGCAGATACCGCTATCGCGGAGCGAAAAAGGTGTTGTCCGGTTTGTGTGACGCGCTTTCCGTTTTGCACGGAAACGGTATCATCCATCGGGATATCAAGCCGGAAAATATTTTGATCGGTCCGAGCGGCAGGGTCGTGCTGATCGATTTCAATGCGTCAAGAACGGTAAAATCCGGCGGACGGGATACCGTGGTGCTGGGCACGGTGGGGTACGCGTCGCCCGAACAGATGGGCGTTGCCCAGACCGATGCCAGAACCGATATTTACGCGTTGGGTGTACTGCTGAACGTCATGATCACGGGCAAACACCCCAGCGAACAGATCGCCCGCGGAAAAACGGGCAGGATCGTGAAAAAATGCACCGGTATCAATCCGGACGACCGTTTCCGGAACGTTCAGGAACTGAAAAGACGATTATAAATGAAGACGCCGTATCAGCCATTTGACTGATACGGCATTTTGAATTTCCGGTTATTTTCCGCATTGTTTTCCGCTGTGGTCGATCGTGTAGTTTTCTTTTAGGATCAGATCGCTGATGAACACGAATTCATATCCGTCATTTTTCAGCGTTTCAAGTATTTTCGGCAGTGCTTCGGGTGTATGTTCGGCGGCATTATGGCACAGAATAATACTGCCCGGCCGCGCTTTGTCAATGACCCGTTTCGCAATGCTGTCGGCGGTGGCGTTTTCTTTCCAGTCGAGCGAATCCACCGACCACTGAATGACCGTCATTCCGATACTTTCCGCCGCTTCGATCACGCAGTCGTCATAGTCGCCGTAAGGCGGCCGGATCAGTGTGGGGCGAACCCCGGTGACGGCTTCGATCTTTTTGTTGCAGCATTCGATCTCATCACAGATCTGACCTTTGGAAAGTCCGGTCAGATACGGGTGCGTGTTGGAATGGTTCTGCACCTGGTGCCCCGCGTCTGCCAGCGCTTTGACCGATTCGGGGTACTTATCCACCCACGTTCCAACAACAAAAAAGGTCGCCGGAACGTCATATTCTTTCAAAACGCGGATCAGTTCGGGTGTGTCTTCGTTTCCCCACGCCGCGTCAAAACTGATGGCGATCTGTTTCTTTTCGGTTTCAACGCAATAGATCGGCAGTTTGCGGTCATTGTCGGCAAAACTGCCGAACGCCCCGACGGTAACGGTCGCAACGGCAAGCACCAGCGCGATCCCGAACATGATCTGCTTTTTGGTAATGATCCATAATTTCATAAAAACAGCCCCTTTCATCCCTTAAAAGGTACGAAAAGGGGCGGCAGTTTATGACGGATTTTCAAAGGAATTTGCGGAACGCCGTCGGCAGCGCGATCTCACTTTCCAGTCGGGAACGGTCTGCCCATGTAAAGGCGTCTGGTTCGTTTTCAACGACGGCGGAAAAGGCGGTCATGTGCCATTCCACGTGGGTGAAAATATGGGTCTTCGCGGGTATTTTCCGCAGACTTTTCACGGTAAGACCCCGCGCTTTCAGGTAGGCGGCGGCTTCTTCTTTTTTCAGGGCGGCATCGGTATTCGGCAACTGCCACAGTCCTGCCAGAAGACCTTTCTGATCCCGTTTGCATATAGCAAGCCGATCG